>CAMCQH010000007.1 GCA_945877035.1 uncultured Clostridium sp.
CTTTATTAAGTATAATAAACAAAGAAAATTATTAGTACAAATTACAATTTTATAGGGTAAAGATAATAGGAGCCGAAAGGCTCTTATTTTTGTGCCTTTAAATCCTATTCACTTACAAAACTTTTCTTATTATATATGTTAAATCGTATTCACTCTAAAAAGTTTGTTGTATTAAGAATGGTGTCGTGATAGATGTTGGACAAGGTGATTCAAGCTTAATAATTACACCACAAAATAAAACAATTTTAATTGATGGAGGAGGTAGTAGCAGTTCAGATTTTGATGTTGGAGAAAGCACATTAATTCCATACATTTTAGACAGAGGCCTTACAAAAATTGATGTTGTAATTATAAGCCATTTTGACCAAGACCATATTGGCGGAATCCTTACTGTACTACAAGAACTAAAAGTTAGGAAGGTGTATATTTCCAAACAGACTGAAAAATCAGAAAATTATGAAAAGTTTTTGGAAATAGTCAATGATAGAAAAATAAAAGTCTATGAAGTTGTTGCTGGAAATGTAATACATATCGAGAAAAATTTATATTTTGATATTTTGTGGCCGACCAATAAGCAAATTAACACAAATGTAATAAATAATAATGGAATTGTTGGTAATTTACATTATAAAAATTTCTCAATGCTATTTACAGGTGATATAGAGGAAATTGCAGAAAAAGAAATTTTAGAATTGTATTCTCAAAATAACAATTTGTTAAAAGCAAATATTTTAAAGGTTGGACATCATGGCTCAAAAACTTCTAGTACAAGCGAATTTATAAAGGCTATCAAGCCTCAAATTGCTGTTATAGGTGTTGGAAAGAATAATAAATTTGGACATCCAAATGATGGGGTATTACAAAGGATAAATGATTTAAATTGCAAGATTTTCAGAACAGATTTAAATGGAGAAATTTCAATTGAAGTTAATAAAAATAGTAAATTTAAAATAAAAAAACAAATATGCGACTAAAAATAGTTGCAAATATAAAAATAAAGGAGTATAATATATGAGTAAAAAAGAGAAAATAATAGAAAGATTAAAATCAAAACCAAAGGATTTTACATATGATGAAGCAAAACAGGTTTTAAATATATTTGGATTTGCTGAATATAATAAAGGAAAAACATCAGGGTCAAAAGTAATATTTAAGAATGAACTAAAAAATATAGACATAGCACTACATAAACCGCATCCTAATAATATATTGAAACCATATCAAATAAATGAGATTATAAAAAAATTAAAAGAAATGGAGGATTTTTAATGGGAAATATAATGAAATATAAAGGATATTGGGCAGAAATTAAATATAGCGATGAAGATGAATGTTTTTGTGGAGTTATAGAAGGATTAAAAAATACATCAATATCTTTTGAGGGAGAAACGGTAAAAGAATTAAAAAAAGATTTTAAAGATGCAATAGATTATTATTTAGAATATTGCAAACAGGAAAATAAAGATCCAGAAAAACAATGCAAAGGCTCATTAAATGTACGCTTAGGAGTAGAACTTCATAATAAAGCTAAAATGAAATCAATTGAAAAACACATTTCAATAAATGAACTAATAAAAGAAGCAGTAACAATGTATTTAAAAACCAATTAATGTATAAATTAGAAAAAATCCGTAAATAATAAAAGAAAAAATTTACGGAGGAAATATAATGAAAAAAAGTTGGATAATAATACTAGTGGTAGCAATTATAATTATTGGAATAATATCAGGACTAGCCATATACAATAAAAATGCAAAACCAAAAAATAACATTGTAGAAAATGAAATAAATAAAGTATCTGAAAAAATAACAGATGAATGCACAGAAGAATATGAGGAATTAGAGAGGCAAGCAAAACTAGATATAGAAACCAATTCAAGCGAAGAAAAAATCTCACCAAATTGTTTAATAACTTTAAAAAGATATTACAATGAGTGTCAACATACAATAAATGAATATATAGATGTACCACAAAATTTAGTAAATGGAACACAAGAAGATTTAGAAAAAGAATATCCAAATTGGGAGATACAAAAATATTCAAGTAATGAAATAATTTTATACAGAGAGTTTGATAGTAATTGTGGTCAACATTTTATTTTAAGAAATGATAATGGAAAAATTACAATTTATAAAATAAATGAAGAAATGCAAGAAGAAGTATATGAAAAAACCGAAATTTCAGTTGAATATTTAACAGAAACAGATAAAGTAGAAATTCAAAATGGAATTAGAGTTAATGGGGTAGAGGAATTAAATCAATTACTAGAAGATTTTGAATAAAAATATTGCAATTAAAAATAGGGGACAGAGTTAAAATTCTGCCCCCTATTGCTGCACCAGATTATTTTTTTGGTTTAACAACAGCATTCTTATTTTCTGCTTTCAAATCACTTTTATCAATAAAGCCACCCTGATATAAGCACTTAACATACATAATAAGAGAAAAAACTGTACAAGCTAAAGCTATACAATAAATTAATAAATCAAAATTACTCCAAAAGCCAGTAAGACCCAATAATTTAGTAATTAAAGAAATAACAATAGCTAAGTAAAATAAAACAGTAGCCAATTTACCATACCATTTACTATAAACAACAACATCTTTACCATAAAGGAATGACGCTCCAACAACCATTAGCAATTCTTTTAGAATAACAATTACTAGTATCCAAAAAGGGATAATATTTACTTTAACCAAACAAGCAAGCACAGATATTTGAGTTAGTTTATCAGCTAATGGATCCATTAATTTTCCAAAATTAGATACTAAATTGAATTTCCTAGCAATAAAACCATCTAAAACATCTGTAATTCCAGAAATTGTGAAAAACACAATTCCCAAAACATAATTCCCTGTAAAAATAAAATATAAAATTATTGGTATAAATATAAATCTTAATATAGTTAATATATTTGGTATATGTTTCAACATTTTTTACCTCTCAAAAATTAAATTTCCATCTTTTAAATCAACCTTAACATTTTGCCCATCAACAATTTCAGAGCGAAGAATCTTTTCAGAAATCTCATCTTCAATATATCTTTGAATAGCCCTTCTTAAAGGTCTAGCACCAAATTTAATATTAGTACCTTTTTCCAAAATAAACTGTTTAGCATCATCTGTAATTTCAAAAGAAATATCCTTTTGCTTTAAAGCCTTAATAGTATCTTTAAGCATTAAATCTACAATTTGTAACAATTCCTCTTTATTTAAAGAATTAAATACAATTATTTCATCAACTCTATTTAAAAATTCTGGTCTAAATACCTCTTTTAAACTATCTTCAATTTTTGATTTATCAACAGTTTGCTTTCCAAAACCAATTGAATTATTATTTAAGTTTGAACCAGCATTTGAAGTCATAATTATTATAGTATTGGCAAAGCTAACAGTATTACCTTGAGAGTCTGTAAGCTTTCCATCATCTAATACTTGTAATAAAATATTAAATACATCTGGATGAGCTTTTTCAATTTCATCTAAAAGAATAATTGAATAAGGTTTTCTTTTAACTTTTTCAGTTAATTGACCTGCATCATCATAGCCTACATACCCTGGAGGTGCACCTATTAATTTTGATGTAGAGTGACTTTCCATATATTCAGACATATCTATTCTGATAATAGAATCTTCTGAACCAAACATCTCATAAGCTAAAGATTTAGCAAGCTCTGTTTTACCAACACCTGTTGGCCCTACAAATATAAATGATGGTGGTCTTTTTTCACTTTGAAGTCCAGCTCTATTTCTTCTAATAGCTCTAGAAACCGCGCTTACAGCTTCTTCTTGACCAATAACTCTTTTATGAAGATTTGTTTCTAGGTTTAATAATTTTTGAGTTTCAGCCTCAGTGATTTTTTTAACAGGTATTTTAGTCCAGCTTTCAATAACTGTTGCAATATCTTGAACAGTAAGATTTCTAGGCTTCATTTTTGTTTTTAATTTATCAATGTCCTCCATAATCTGACATTCACGAGTTTTTAAATCAGCAGCTTTTTGATAATCTTCAGTTGTGTCAGCTTGTGCAACTTCTTCTTTTTGAGCTTGAACTTGAGCTAATTCTTTCTTTAATATTTCAAGTTTAAATAAATCTTTATTTTCTAAATTTATTCTAGAACAAGCTTCATCTAAAATATCAATAGCTTTATCAGGTAAAAATCTATCGTGAATATATTTTTCGGACATTATAACAGCTTGTTTAATAACATCTGTTGATATTTTTACTTTATGATATTCTTCATAATATTTTTTGATACCCTCTAAAATACCAATAGAATCCTCAATATTAGGCTCTTCAACTAAAACTTGTTGAAATCTTCTTTCTAAAGCTGAATCTTTTTCAATATATTTCCTATATTCTGTTAAAGTAGTAGTACCAATTAATTGAATTTCTCCATTAGATAGGGCAGGTTTTAAAATATTAGCAGCATTCATAGAATGCTCACCATCACCGGCACCAATGATATTATGGATTTCATCAATAACTAAAATGATATTACCACATTCTTTACATTCATCAATAATCCCCTTCATTCTTGACTCAAATTGTCCTCTAAATTGAGTACCAGCAATTACAGCTGTCATATCCAATAAATAAACTTCCTTATTTAAAAGTTTTGCAGGAACATTTTGATTTGCAATTTTAATTGCTAAACCTTGTGCAATAGCTGTTTTACCAACACCAGGTTCACCAATTAAGCAAGGGTTATTTTTTGAACGCCTATTTAATATTTGAACAATTCTTTGAATTTCTTTATCTCTACCTACAACAATATCTAATTGATTATTTTTAGCTTTATTTGTTAGGTTAGTTCCATAAGTATCTAAGTATTTTTTCTTTTTATTTTGTTTAGCATCTTTATTTTTATCAGCTTTAACCTTCTTCTTATCATTATCTGGATTACTATTTTTGCTATCATTATTTTGTTTATCTTGAGAAAACATATTTGAAAATATTGAACCCAATGGAATTGCAGCACCTGCTATTCTAGGTTTTTCTTCATCAAAATCATTTTCATCATCACCAGTACCATCGCCGAAATCACCAAAAGTGATAGCACCATCAATATTTTCTAAATCTTTAAGATCTAAATTTTCAGCAAAATCTTTAAATATTGTTTCTAATTGTTTGTTCATGTCTGCTAAATTTATTTTATCTTTAGCTAAAACATCTTGTTGTTTAGACAATACTTCAGTTGGATTTATTCCTTTCTTTTTAGCACAGTCATAGCATAAGCCTTCCATCGTGCTTTTTCCATTATCTATCTTTTCATAAAAAAGTATTGCTGGATTTTTCTTACATTCTGAACATATCATAACTTTCTAATTCCTCATTTCTTTATTTTTCAATATTATATATAATAACGCAAAATCTCTAAATAGTCAAATAGAAATTTATGTATTCCAAAATTACCAAAAATTGACATTTGTAGACATAAATGTTATAATATAAATGCAATAAAAAATTTTTCATTTTAAGGAGGAAAGCGTTATGCAAGAAACACCACCAGTATTACGGAGGAACATCAACAAAGTAATTGAAATATCAGTACTTATAGGTTTCATGGTACTGATAGGAGTACTAGCAATGCAACCAATACACTTATCACAGACAGCAACAAAAAAAGTAAGTGGAACACTGAGAGCAGGAATAAATCAGCATTTTGGTGAAGTGTTGAAAGGGGAAACAGCAAAAAATGCAAGAGTAACTACTAGTTTGACATCTGGAATAAATAGACATTTTGACGAAGTGCTGAAAGAAAAATCAAAAGAGGTAATAGAGACAAAAAAGGCACAAGTTGAAAAGCTAGAAGTGGAAATTGTGACTGCACCAGAAAAAACAATAGAAACAGCAGAGGTAGTGAAAGAAACAGAGACAAAAGAAACAGAGGAGGCAGCAGAAGCAGAAGAAAAGGTTGAAGATGCTGAACCTGAAATGCTTTATAAGAGTCTGGATGAGGTAAAAATCTCTCGGGATATGGACTTGACACAGACAACTGGACTGTCAAAAGAAGATTTTCGCGACTTACTCGCAGACTTCAAATATGACTATGCTGGGTTTTATAAGCAAAATGCAGGTTTGATATGGGAATTAAGCCAAAAGTATCAAGTTAATGAGATTTTTCTTTGCGGTGTATTTGCTTTAGAATCGTATTTTGGTAGTGATGACCGCCATGTAAATGCTCATAACTACGGAAGTATTATGAACAAATATGGAGAACTGGTAAGATATGCAAGTGATGCAGAAGGTATTGAAGCTAACTTCAAGCTTTTTGCAAATTGCTATCTGTCTACTAAAGGTAAATACTACAAAGGAGTCAATATAGACTCTATAGGGGATACATACTGTCCACCTACACCGGAATGCCCAAGTTGGGCCGACAAAGTGTATTGTTGCATGCAATATTTTCTAGAGTAAAGCTTTCCACCCCGGATAGATATATATCCGGGGTAAATTTATTTATTTTATCATTTTCAAAATTTTATATTTAGAATAATGATTCATTACATATATTCTACTTAAACCATATAAATTTAAAGAATCTGAATTATTTATCTCATCATTTGTCAAGTTTTGCACAAAACCGACTTGTTTCAAGGCTTTCAAATCTTCATCTGTATATGCACCATAAGGATATGTAAAAACTTTTGTAACACTTTTTCCTAACTTTTTCTCAATATTATGATGAGCATATTCTATATGTTCAACTAAAGTGTCTTTATTTTCTTTATTATAAAAAATATGAGTTTTTCCATGTGTATTAATACTTACAAGCCCTGTATCACTCATTTCTTTTGCTTGTTCCCAATTAAAATATCCAGGTGTACCAACTAAATCATCAACTACATAAATATTAATAGGAATATTATATTTTTTAACAATATCAAAAGCATATAAATAATTTCCAATGAATCCATCATCAAAGTCAATTAAAACAACCTTTTCAGGAAGAGCTTTTTTACCATTATTATATGCAATTAAATCATCATAGGAAATAACAGTATAGCCATATTCAAGAAGCCCCGCAACTTGCTTCTCAAAATTATCTTTTGTTGTACGCATATATGCCATACTTCTTTCAGGTGCTTCTACAGTTATTTCATGATATAACAAAATAGGAATTTTTATATTTTTTTCACCTTTAAAATATGCTTTTGTTTTATCTGTATTCCTATATTCACTTGATAAATTAACTTCAATACCTTGCTTTATGTATTTTATGCCATCATATATGTTATATAAAACATTTCTATTAAATACATATAAAGCTGCAAAAGTTGCAAGTAATATGACAAATACTATAATTAAAACTAATATTACTTTTTTATAATTCATTATAAATTTTCCCCCATTATTATTGTACCTGATATTATAGCATAATAAATGAAGTTATTCAATAAAATTCTCACATATTGACCGCTTTAAGTTTGACTACCCCGCATAAAAATGCTATAATAATTTAGAAATAAAATTATTATAGGAGAAAGAAAAAAAATGAACATAACACTTCAAGAAAAAGAAAAATTAAGCAAAAAAACCATAACAATTTACACCATTATAGCAATTATATGCATAATAGCAATATTTGTCGTAATAGGAGTACAAGTTTTAGGAAATGACGTAATAGACAACCTATTTGGAATAAATAAACTAACAAAAAGAACAGAACAAGAAGAAGCCGAACTAAAAGCAAATTTTGAAAATATATTTAATAACCAAATAGAAGAAAAAGAAAATTATGAAACAAAAAAAATAGACAAAAATCAAAAAATAGTTTATACAAGTTATCAAAAAGAAGAAAAAAACAATGGCTATGAGCTAAATGTTAATATACCATACATAAACATAAAAAACAGCACAGTACAAAACTTCAACAAAGAAATAAAAGACACATTTGAAAAAAAATCAGAAGAAATATTACAAACAACAGACAAAAACATTATTTTTACAGTAAAATACACAGCCAATATAGAAAATGACATATTATCACTAATAATATATTCTGACTTAAAACAAGAACTATCAGCACAAAGAACAATAATACAAACATTTAATTTTAATTTAGAAAACAATAAAGAACTTACATTAAATGAAACACTAAATATATATGACATAAATAAAAATGATGTCCAAAATAAAATAAACAAAGACATACAAGAAGAACAGAGAAAATCAGAAGAACTTATAGAACTAGGATACAACGTTTTTTCTAGAGACATAAAAAGCGAAATTTATAATATAGAAAACATAAAAGAATATTTTATTTACAACAACAATATATACATAATTTTTGCATATGGAAATGACCAAATGACAAGTGAAATGGATTTAGTAATAATATAAAAGAAACTAGCGTAAAAACTAGTTTCTTTTTTGAAAATAAAAGGGGATGTTTTTTTATTTAAGTCAGTTATTTTTCTGACTATGCTAGTATTATAATAATGAATTTTGTCCATTCTGTGAATTAAAAGTGAAAATCTTAAGGTTGTTCACCTAAAGTTAGAGTAATTTCTTTTTCTGTTCCATTTCTATTTATTTTCAATTTCATTTCATCACCAATTTGATGTGAATTTTTAATTTCATTTAATTCATCCATTGTTTTGATAGATTTTCCATCTGCTTCTAAAATTACATCACCAGCTTTTAAACCACCTTTTTCAGCAGCAGAAAAATCTTCAACTGATTTAACATAAATTCCAACAACTAAATTATATTTTTTAGCAGTAGCTTCATCTAAATCAATACCAGTAATTCCTATATAAGGTCTTTTAACTTTACTATATTGAATTAATTGTGAAGTAATATCTGTTGTAGAATTAATTGGAATTGCAAAACCAATACCCTCAATACCTGTACCAGATAATTTTAAAGTATTAATTCCAATAACCTTACCTTCACCATTAACCAAAGCACCACCACTATTACCAGAATTTATAGCAGCATCAGTTTGAATACATTTATATGTTTTACCATCTGAATCTGTAATTTTTCTATTAACAGCACTAACAATACCAGTAGTTACAGTACTTGTCATATTTACTGGATTTCCAACAGCCATAGCAAATTCACCAACTTTTACATCATCCGAATCAGCAAATTCAGCTGCAGTTAAACCAGTTTTTTCAATTTTTATAACAGCCAAATCTGTTTGCTCATCTTGACCTACAATTTTTGCCTCATATTCTGTTTCATCATTAAATAATGTAACACTAACTTTAGTAGCTTCTGATATTTGATAATATAAGCTTGATTCAGAAGAATTTGAAGATACAACATGATTATTTGTTAAAATATAACCATCTTCACTAATTATAATTCCAGAACCTGAAGCAGTTGCTGTTGATGTGCCTCCTCTACCAAAAATAGAAGTAGCATTTACAGTATATTCAATTTTGATACCAACTATTGATGGTAATATTTTATTTGCAGCATATACAGCTGTATCTGAATAATTATTTAAAGATATTTGTTGAACATAACCATTAGACTGTGTTGAATTATTGTTAGTAGTACTAATTGAAGAACTTTGATTTCCTATTAGTTTATTTTTTATTGATGGAACACCAAAACATGTTCCGATTACAACAGTACAACCAACAACTCCACTAATAAAAGGTAGTAAAACACTTTTCCCAAATCCAGAACTATTTTTTGAAGATTTATCATAAGAAGTTGAACCCGTTACTGGAATTGCTTTGAATTTTGTTTCATTTTTTTGATTTTCATCCATTTTTATTTGCCTCCTAAATTTTATTTTATGATTATATAATAAACCAATTTTATATTATAATACAAGTTTTTTGTGAAATTATTGTGAAAAAAATGTAATTGTTTTATGCTCAAAAATCTAAACTTAAAAACAAATAATACTTGAAATAAAAACATCAAATTGGTATAATAATAAAAAATAAAATTGGAGGGAAGAAATGAAAGAAAACAAAGGAGTAACAATGATATCACTAGTTGTAATTATAGCACTATTAACAATAATAGCAGGAATATCAATAGGACAAGGAAGTAAAGTTATAAAATCATCACAATTAGAAAATTTAAAAACAAATATGCTATTAATAAAAGTAAAAGCAAAAGAATATGTAGAAAACGCAAATTTTAAACTAGGAACTAATTTTGAAAGTGCAACAGATAAAGAAACAAGAATTACAAATGCAAAAGCAGAATTAAAAGGTGAAGAAATAACAGATAGTAGTATATTTAGTAGTGGCATAAACATAAATCAAGAAACTATAACTAATGATAATGCAAATTATATATATTATTATAAACTAAATACAACTAATTTAGAAGATATGGGAGTTTCAAAAGTTGAATCAGATGCAAGCAATGGATGGTATATAATAAAATATGATGTTAAGAATATGGAAGTAGAGATATACAATACAAAAGGGTTTGAAATGGATGGAACAAAATATTATTCATTAACAGAACTACAAAATATAAATTCATAGAGGAAATTGTAATGAAAGAAAAAGAACTAGAAAGACTAACAAATTTAAAAGAAATAGAAAAAGATTTACATCAAAAAGGCTTTAACAACATATGTGGAATAGATGAAGCAGGAAGAGGGCCACTAGCCGGACCTGTTGTTGTTGCAGGGGTAATAATGCCAGAAGATTCAATGATAGAAGGAGTAAATGACTCAAAAAAAGTTTCTGAAAAGAAAAGAGAATTGTTATATGATAAAATTATTGAAGAAGCAATAAGTTATTCAGTAGCAATAATCGGACAAGACGTTATAGATGATATAAACATCTTAAATGCAACAAAACAAGGCGTAACAAGTGTTGTAAAAGGTTTAGATGTAAGACCAGATTTGATTATTATAGATGCTTTGCAACATATAGATACAAATGGAGTGCCATATGAATCTATAATAAAAGGTGATGCTAAATGCTACTCAATTGCAGCTGCATCAATAATTGCAAAAGTTACAAGAGATAGAATTATGAGAGAATGGGATATGGTTTATCCTCAATATGGATTTAGTGGGCATAAAGGATATGGGACAGCAAAACATATTGCAGCTATCAAAGAATATGGATTATGCCCAATACATAGAAGAAGTTTTACTAAAAATTTTGTGTAGGAGAGAAAATGAATATACTAGAAATTATAGAGAAAAAAAGAGATAAAAAAGAATTAACAAAAGAAGAAATAGAATTTTTTATAAATGGATATACAAAAGGAGAAATAGCAGACTACCAAGCATCAGCCTTAATAATGGCAATATTTTTAAATGGAATGACAAAACAAGAAACAACAAATCTAACTTTAGTTATGGCAAATTCAGGTGAAATATTAGATTTATCAAAATTAAATAAAACAATCGTAGATAAGCATTCAACAGGAGGAGTAGGGGACAAAGTATCAATTTGTCTTTTACCATTAGTTGCATCACTTGGTGTGCCTGTTGCAAAAATGTCTGGAAGAGGGTTAGGATTTACAGGTGGAACAGTAGACAAAATGCAGTCAATACCTGGATATAAAACAGAAATAGATATGAACAGTTTTGTAAAAAATGTGGAAAACATAGGAATAAGTATGATTTCACAAACAATGAATTTAGCACCAGCAGACAAAAAATTATATGCCTTAAGAGATAGCATTTCATGTGTTGAAAGTATTCCATTAATAGCATCAAGTATAATGAGCAAAAAAATAGCAAGTGGAGCAGAAAAAATAGTTTTAGATGTAACTGTTGGAAAAGGTGCATTTATGAAGAATCTTCAAGATGCAGAAAAACTTGCAAATGAAATGATAGAAATAGGAAAATTAGCAAATAGAGAAACAGTATGTGTTTTAACAAATATGGATGAACCATTAGGATATGCAGTAGGCAACAATTTAGAGGTAATTGAAGCAATAGAATTTTTAAAAGGAAAAATGCCAGAAGATTTAAAAGAAGTAGTGTTAGAATTGGGGGCATATATGGTTAAACTAGCAGGATTAGGTGATAATCTAGAAAAAAATAAAATTAAAATGCTAGAAAATATTAATAATGGAAAAGCATTTAATAAATTTGCAGAAATGGTTAAAAATCAAGGTGGAGATATATCATATTTAGAAAATACAAATAAATTTGAAAAAGCAAAATACATAGAACCTATCAAAGCAGAAAAGAGCGGATATATACAGGAAATAAATGCAGAAGAAGTAGGAAAAATCGCTTGTAATCTAGGAGCTGGAAGAATAAGAAAAGAAGATAAAATAGATTATACAGTAGGAATTAGGCTATGTAAAAAAGTTTCTGAAAAAGTATCACAAGGAGATGACTTAGCTTATATATATGCTAATGATATAGAAAAATTGGAGATAGCTAAACAAAAATTAAAAGATGTTATAAAAATAGATAAAGAAAAAATAGAACAAAAACCAACAATTTTTGGAATTTGTAAATAATTATTGAAACTGTTAGTGGTTTAGTGCTATAATAGTTGTAGTATAAAAATTGGAGGAAAGCAAAATGAAAAAAAATAAGGAAATTAAAGAAAAGAAAACAAAAAATAAATTACAAAAACAATATGACAAAGGACAAATATTTGTAAAAATAATGGCAGGAATATTAGCATTTATGATGGTAATGTCAATAGCAGTTTCATTAATATATTCACTAATATAGGTATTATATAAAAATTGTAATAAAAGAAGGTGTACTATGGAAAAAAGTATTGGAAATAGTTGGATGAACTTTTATAATGAAAATATTTTAAAGCGGATTCGAAAACTTAAGAGAAAATCCACTTAATTTATTTACAACAATATTAGATATAGTAATAGTAATATTTTTATTATATTGTTTTGTAAAAATGGTAAAAGGCTCTAGAGCATGGCAATTAATAAAAGGAATAGCTTTTTTAATTATTGCTACATGGATTAGTGGATTTTTAAATTTGAAAATTTTAAATTCAATTTTAACAGGAATTATGAACTGGGGAGTAATTGCAATAATTGTAATATTCCAGCCGGAATTGAGAAGAGGGCTAGAACAATTAGGAACAAATAAATTTACAAAATTTTTTGGAATAAATAGTGATTTAGCAACTAAGACAAAAGAAGATATATATAAAGTTGTAATAGCAGCGACAGAGCTTTCAAAAACAAAAACAGGAGCATTAATTGTTTTGGAAAGAGACATTAATATACAAGACATTATAGCAACAGGTGTACCAATGAATTCAGAAGTATCACCACAACTTTTAGTAAATATATTTGTGCCAAAGACACCTCTACATGATGGAGCAGTAGTTATAAGTAACAATAAAATTGCAGCAGCAGCATGTGTTTTACCACTAGCTGATGATGCCGATATTGCAAAAGAATTAGGAACTAGACATAGAGCTGCTATAGGAATTTCAAAAGAATCTGATAGTATAGTAGTTGTAGTATCAGAAGAAACAGGAAAAATCTCCGTAGCTAAAGATGGAACTTTAATTGCTGATGTAAGAGAAGATGTATTAAAGAAAATTCTTATAAGTAATATTGTTACAAAGAGATTTGCTGAAAAGAAAGAAATAAAACAAAATAGATTTGAAAATTTAAAGAAAAAATTTTCTAGAAAAAATAAAGAGAAAAAAGAAATACAACTAGAAACAAAAGAAGAAAATAAATAACAAAGTCGCTTATAGGGCGACTTTTAAAAGTTGAAAAATAATTACAATTTTCCAAATTTATGCCTTGAGAAAGGAAAGAGAATAAAAATGAGAAATATAAAATTAACAATTGAATATGATGGAAAAGAATTTAACGGTTGGCAAAAGCAGCCAAATAAATTGAATATACAGGGAACAATAGAACAAGCAATAAAAATTGTAACAGGAGAAGAAGTGGATTTAACAGCATCAGGAAGAACAGATGCAGGTGTACATGCTTTTGGACAAGTTGCAAATTTTAAAACTAATTCAAATATTCCAATTGATAAAATAGCAATAGCATTAAACTCGAATTTAAAAAAATCAATTAGAATAATATCAGCAGAGGAAGTTGATGAAAGATTTCATAGCAGACTAACTTGCAAGAAAAAAACATATAGATATGTTATAAATAATTCGGAATTTTCATCTGCTATATATAGAAATTTAGAAACACATATACCCCAAAAACTAAATGTAGAAAAGATGAAAGAAGCAGTAAAATATTTTGAGGGAGAACATGACTTTAAAGCTTTTAAAGCAAGTGGTACAAGCAGTAAAAGTAGTGTAAGAACTATTTATAAAGCAGAAGTTATAGAAATGCCTAATAATAGAATTTATATAGAGTTAACAGGAAATGGATTTTTATATAATATGGTAAGAATTATAGCTGGAACTTTAGTTGATGTTGGAGTTGAAAAAATAGAGCCAGAGGATATTAAGAAAATTATTGAATCAAAAGATAGGAATTTTGCTGGAAAAACATTACAACCAAATGGGTTGTATTTGGTTAATGTGGAATATGAATAAAAATTATAAAAAACCTAGAATAAATAATTATAAATTATTTATTTTAGGTTTTTTAGTCGTCATCTAATTCATCAAATAAAGGACTATCATAAAAATCTTTTAATTTTATATCTAAACCTCTACAAATTCGAACAATTGTTAATGTTTTAGGATTAACAAACTTTAAATTAACAATGCCTTCAAGTGTAGACTGAGTTATACCACAAATAGTAGATAATTTATTAATTGTTATATTTCTTTCGTTACAAAGCTCAATAATTCTAGAACTTACTGCTGAAATCAATGTCATCATTAAACACCTCTTAATAAAAAGTATAACAAAAAAGTTTTTATAAGATTAACTGTTAACAGTTGACAAATAATTATTTATAGTATAAAATTTAGAAAAACATTGGAGGTATTCAAATGAAAAAAAATTTAATAAAAACTAATCAAAATGCAATAACATTAGTAGCATTAGTACTAACAATTATAATACTATTAATATTAGCAGGAATCTCAATATCAGTACTAACAAACCAAGGACTATTTATACAAGCCAGTAAAGCAAAAAAAGAAACACAGAGAGCCCAAGTAACAGAGTGGTTAAATTTAAAATTAATAGAAGAACAAGCTAATAATCCAACAGGAACACCAGAAGAAATCATAGAAGAAACAAGGTTAGCATCAAAAGGAAATGCAGAATTAGCCAAAATGGGAAAAAATGTAGTAGTTGATGAAAATACAAGTACAATAGAAGATGGAGAGCAAGTAGCTATATATTTTTATGTACAAGTAGATGAAGATGTATATAAAGTAGAAATGGCAGGAGCGAAATTTATAGGAGAAGCAGGAAAATTTCCACCAGTGATAAAATTAGAAAGTATAACAAGTACAACAAATTCAATAACAGTAAAAATAAAAGCGAGTAGAAATGAAGAAGGAAAAATAGAGTTTTATATCAAAAAAGAAGGAGAGACAGAATATAATTCAAAATATACAGCAGAAGGAGAAGAAGCAAAAGGACTAGAATATACATTTACAGGATTAGAACAAAATAAAACATACAGTATAAAAATAGTTGCAACAGCTCAAAATGGACAAGTAAAAGAATATACAAAAGAAATCACAACAGCAAAACAATTAGTAATTGAAATAAAAATAACTCCAGAAAGTGCAACAGTACAAATAGGAGAAACATTAGATTTAGCAGTAACAATATCACCAGAAGATGCATATAACAGATCTATAACTTGGAATAGCAGTAATCCGGATGTTGCAACAATAGATCAAAATGGAAAGGTAACGGCAGTAACAGAAGGAACAACAACAATAACAGCAATAGCACAAGATGGAAGTAATGTACAAGGAAGCTGTACGATAAAAGTCGAAGATAGTATTTTGTATTTATATAACGAAGGAGACGAATGTAATGATGTTACAGGTGGATGGACATTTAGAGGTGTTGCAAATGGAGCAAACGGAGAATCTATTTCTAAACAAACAAATCACTTTCTATTATTGAGATCTCGGAGGAAGAGGAGACCGAGGATATATGGGATATTGCTCAACTTCTGCATTTTCTACTACTAAAGAAATAGATATTTCGAAATATAATAAATTATGCGTTAATTTGACAGGATATTTAAATACAGGTTCTATTAATAATGGTGGTATCACAGCAGGATTTTTAAAATCCATTACTGCTAATTCTCATAATTTTGGATATGATGTTTCAGGTTTAAATGATACAATTATAGATGGATGGAAAGCAGTAGTATATAATAATGAAAACATTGAAATTGATTTGAGCTCTGGAGATAAATCAAATAAATTATATTGTATTTTACAAAATACAGCAGGAGATTGTAACTATACTATGCAATTTCAAATTTTCAAAATTTGGCTTGAAAAATAGTGAAAGATAAGTAGACTATAAAACTAAATAGATCAAAGCAATAGTAACAATAAATTAAAGAAAAGCATAAAATATAGTAAAAAAGAAGAAGGGAAGAAAACATATGAACACTTTATTACTAATATTTTTTGCTATACCAATAGCCGTAATCATAGTATCAATAGCATTACAAAAAATCTTCAAATGTCCATTTTTAGTAGCAGCAATAATATTTGCAATCTTTTTAGTAGTAACATTTGTAATAGGCAATTTAGTGTTTTTGGTTGCAACAATTGCATACACGATACTAGCATTTATCACAGCGGTTATAACCAAAATAATCTGTAGAATACTACGTGAACTTGAAAGAAGAGAAGACAGAGACGATGATTGCAGAGATAATTGTAGAAGAGAAAGACTCAGATGCTCAAACAATAATGATAGACAATTATTATCTATAAGTGAACGTTGCTCAAATAATGATGATAGAGGAAATTTATTAACAATAAGTAGTAATGGTTGTAATGGAGTAGAAAATGAATTATTGACAATAAATACTAACTGTAGAAGAAATAATAACGATAATAACTGCTCATGTTCTTGCAATTGTAATACATCAAATGATTCTATAGCCATTAGGGCAAATGTATTTCCAAATAATAATACAAATGGAAGAAGCGGAAGTTTTTGTGGATGTTTTAGAAGAAGATAAGAAAAAGGAGAGATTACATATAAAAGCTCTCCTTCGATAAAACCAATTTTATAGAGTTTCAAACTAATTAAAATAAAAAGATAGCTTAATACTTGTCATCAAGTATTAAGCTATTTTACTTTTCATCATAGGTCTAAAAACCTATGGCATCGGCATACCACCTCAAATATCTATATTTAGTATAGCATTTTTGATACGATAAGTCAATTAAAATATGTTTGTTATAAATCTTATTAAAGAATTGATTAGATGTTTTTCCTAGTTTTGAAATAACTCTATTTTTGTCAATGTATTTTGCTTCATATAACATAACTACAGTATTTCTTTGAAAGCCATCATTAACAGTCCCGATCACAAATTCCGGATATACATTTCCATTTCTATCCTTTCTAGGCAAACCACTCGAACAAGGGACTATAAAAATCTTTGTAGCAGTTTCTTTTATAACAATAGCAGGATGTATATAAGCAAATTCTCTGTCATAATTATTCCAACCTAAATCAACTAAAAGTATTTCACCTAAACTATATTTAGTAAAATTATTTTGCTGAGATGCAGACAAATGCTTTTCATTTGACTCTATCCATAATGCTATTTCGTAAGCAGATTGTTCAGTTAGTTTAAATTCATAATTTTTTAATGATATAAAAAATTCCTTTTTTAATTGTTCATCTTGCATAAATTTTATATTCTTGAATTTAGTATCATTTCTTTTTATAATGTTAATTATATTTTTATTTATATTCATGTAAATATTTCACTTCCTTTTTCTTACAAATTATTTAATAATATAACAAAAAAGTCAACATCTTTAAGAACAAAAGTTCGTAAAAACAAATACATAGTTGTTACAATTCACAGCTTAACAAAACTTAAAGTCCGCGCAGGGTAATAGTTATTAATTGAACGAAGTCCTCGTGGGGACCAATGAATACTGTTAAATGCGTTAGCATTGTTACAGTATCATTGGGAAGGACTGAGTATAATTAAGAACTATTACCCGTTGCAGGACAGTGATAATTTTAATAGCTGTGAATTGTAACTACATAACACTTGTTAAACTATAAAAAAGCTCTCCTTTTAACTTGCATATTTACTATTTTTATGTTAAACTATGCAAAGTGAAGGGAGAAAATTATGTTAGAAGTCATTGAAGATACATTAATAGATGCAATAAAACTATTACCATTTTTATTTATAACATATCTAATTATGGAATACATAGAACACAAAATGGGAGAAAAATCAAAAAAAGCAATAAAAAAATCTGGAAAATTTGGACCAGTAATAGGTAGCATATTAGGAATATTTCCTCAATGTGGATTTTCAGTATCTGCCACAAACCTTTATGCTGGACGAGTTATAACATTAGGAACATTAATAGCAGTATATTTATCAACATCTGATGAAATGTTACCAATATTTATTTCAGAAGCAGTTTCACCAATTATAATATTAAAAATATTAGGAATAAAATTAATAATTGGAATAATTGTAGGAATATTAATAGATTTAATAATAGTATTAATTAACAAGAAAAATATTAAAGAAGAAAAAGAAGAAAACGAAATAGGACACATTTGTGAAGAAGAACATTGCCACTGTGAAGAAAATGGAGTCATTAAATCAGCATTAAAACACACTTTAAATATATTTTTATTTATAATTTTGATTACATTTTTAATAAATATAATTGTACACTTTGTAGGCGAAGAAACAATTTCAAGTTGGATATTAAATAAACCTATAATCGGACCTATAATTACATCATTAATAGGCTTAATTCCGAACTGCGCAGCATCAGTAATAATAACAAATATGTATTTAGAAAATGTTATTTCACTTGGAAGTATGATAGCAGGATTATTAACAGGAGCAGGAGTTGGACTAGCAATATTATTTAAGACAAATAACAAACTAAAAGAAAATATAGGAATAGTTGCTTTATTATATACAATTGGAACTATTTCAGGTATAATCATAGAACTACTAAAAATAACAATATAGAAAATTAAAAGATATAAAATAAAAACATAATTTACATCAAGCTAATAAAGATAGTAAATACTATAAAGTCAATATAGATAAAATAGATAATATAGAGTAGTAAAAATTGATAATATATAACTAAAATTATTTTTGACGAATGTGATTGGAACAAGTCAATAAGTTCTTAATTACTTTTATGGAAAGAGTTCATTTTTAATGGAAGGGTGCCATAAAAGGAATTTAGAAATTATTGACTTGTGTATTGAGCCGAGGAAAAAATAATTTTAGTTATATATTATCAATTTTTACGGCCTAATAAAAAGCAGCTCTCATAACAAAAGCTGCTTTTTTAAATTTCTATTTTTTCTTATTCTTAAAATTAACCACAATTGCATCCTCATTATCAAATAAATAATTTGAATCCGTTGTATTAGTCTGAACAGGATCAATTTCATTTCTCTCATCTACAAAATCAACCTTTTTAGGATTAAACTTCTTTTTAGTAATAAAACCATTTTCCTGATCTTCTGTTTCAGTAGTAACACCATCAGAATATTTTCCAAAATCAAAAGTCTTAATCTTTTTAGGCTCCTTGTATTTAGATTCTAAATAATTAAGCCTTCCTTGACCAGCCATAGGTTTACCATTTTCCCCTCTAACCTTATAAGCACAATCTTTTTGACCAAAAGATTGAAGTTTTCCAGGTTTAAAATAAGGAACGAATTTCCACTCGACATTACCATATTTAGAATCATATTTCATTTTTTCCATATCCATAGAGTTACTATAAGACCACTCTCTTTTTTGACCAAATTCATTGCCCCACCATTCTAACTCGTCAATACTAGCATTACCTGTAAATATTTTATTTGCACAGTTTGATAAAATAGTTTGTTTTGATCCTTTATAATTAGAAGATTCTAATTGTTCAAGATTTTGTGCTGATATAGTAGTACCAATTTTATATTTTCTATACATTGTAAATATAGGTTCAGTAGCTTTACAAATGAAGTCTGGGAATTCATCTATATATAAGAAATTAGGAACTCTTGATTTCTCACTTCCAGGTCTTCTTAAAACAGCATTTTGCATTGAAATTAAGAAGAATAAACCGAAAGCTTTATGACTAGAAGCACCTAAATCTCCACGTCTTGTACATACAAATATAATATCACCATTAGCCAAAGATTTATCAAAATCAATATTATTGTGTCTATTACATAAAATAGATTTAACTCCAGGTATTCTTAATAATTTATCTAATTGACTTATAGCTGCATCTATATATATTTCTATATTTTTTCTATTAATACCATCTTTATAAAAATTCTTTTTAAAATATGCTATTTGTGTGCTGTATTTTTCTTTTAAGTCATCATCATGTGCTAAAATCTCACACATTTTTTCAACTAAATCAAAATTATTAAACATCTTTAACATATCTTCTAAATTAGGTAGCATACCTTCATTCATTCTAGGATACATTTCTTTTAGCAATATAGACATATTTTCAATAGCTTGAATTACAACTGATTCTCTATAAGTCTCAGAAGGCTCATCTTTAGAAATATCAAGCATTGTCCTTAATACAGAAGAAATTGTAATTGCTATTTTATTTGGACTATCATAAACAAAAGGATTTAATCCAACTGAATTTTTATCTAATGGATCAATAACTTTATAAGATAAACCAAAGTTTTTACAAATACTTATCATATGGTCTGAAATTTCTCTATCAGGAGATAAAACTGTTATACCACAATTTTTATAAGTGATTTCACCAGAATCATCTAAAATCATTTTCTTCATATAAGCTTTGTAAACATCTTCATTACCAGATGTAGGTAATAACATATTCAAATTAAAATTAGTATTTAAATAATCATTATCATATGGACCTTTTAATACAGCAATTCCAGTCTTTAAAGCAGTAAATCCCATTTCTTTTGAAACTTCTCTAAAGAAGAATTTTCTATCTAAATCTCTTGCAATTAAAGGCTCATAAACAAGTGATGTTTTTCCTGACCCAGAACCACCACATACAAACATTGATTGATATCTAGAAGCCTCTGGAATAGTTATTTGTTTAGCAGTTTCGTAGTCTTGACATAGATAAACTTCACAAGTATAAGGCCCATGACCTTGTTTTTTATCAGATAAATTAATTCCACCATAATCCCAGATAGAACGAGTCATATCTTTACTATCATTAACACCAAAATACAAGAAATTAAATATTTTTGGTATTATAAGAACAGGGAAAATAAGTGTAATTGAAGTTAAAGCAGGTCTTATCAAATCTGAAAAATCTGTAACTAAATCTACATATCCAGGGTTTAATATCAATAATAACCAAGCTCCCATATTAAGCCATTGAGTGAACATTGATATTGCAATAACACTTAATCCAATAACATATATGTAAAATAATGTAACTTTTTTCTTTTTATTTGTTGCAAACTCTGATGGAAAAGAAAATAAAAATGCAAATATTGGACATGCAAGTGCTAAAGTATATTGTATTGGTCCCCAATATGAATAAGATACACCTGTAAATAACATTAATAAAAATTCAACTATTCTATCAACTGCCAAATATATAGTTATTAATGTTAATACATATGTGGCGAAAGTATTTCTACTCGCTCCTAATTTCTTTAAAAAATTGTCTATAATTTTCATTATTTAATTGCCCCTTTTTATTAATTATATTTAATTACTATTTTTTTATAATATCACATATATATTATCCTACAAAATAGCGAAAAAAACAAGTATTTTTGGAAAAAAAGTTTACATATTTGCAACAACCAACCAATAAATTAGAATAATTATATATATAAAAGCATATAATATTTAAAACTACTAAGAATGGGAGTGTATATATGCAAGAAGAATTTCAAAGAGAACAACTAATAAAAGAAAAAACAGAATTAGATAGAGAAATTGAATTAATTAAAAACATAATAAAAACAAGAGAAGAACTAAAAAGCGATAATAAAAATTTTGAATATGCTGAAATGGGTTTAGTTGACTATTATATATACCATATAAAAGCAAATCAAGCAAAATTAGATTATTTGTTAAAACTAGCTAAAGCAAGTGGAATAACTATGGATACAATAAATCAATTAAAATATGAAAACTATGATGAGGAAATAGGCTAAAATTTAAATTAAAAATTTATAATTGGGATTTTTAATTCATATTTGTCCATATTTAAACATACAGATGTATAAATATAGTTTGAAGAGGGATGAATATGGATACAAATTTAATTATATATCTGGCATGTATTTGTTTTTTATTTATATTTGGAAAAGTGTTTATTGTACCAATTAAAAAGATTTTAAAATTAGTAATTAATTCTATTTTAGGGGGAATTGTAATATTTTTAATTAATTTAATTGGTGGAATATGGGGATTTCATATTGGACTTAATATTTTTACTAGTATTTTAGTGGGCTTACTTGGCTTGCCTGGGTCTGTGTGTTTAGTTATTGTAAAATTGTTGATCTAAAATGGGTCAGAAGGGACGCCCCTTTTTGACCCAAAAATTAAAATTTTAAATTATATGTATAAATAAAAATTAAAAATGGGTCAAAAAGGGGCGTCCCTTCTGACCCAAATTCAGTTTTTTATTCAACTGTAACAGATTTTGCTAAATTTCTAGGTTTATCAACATCTAATCCCTTTTCTTTAGAAATATAATAAGCAAGTAATTGAAGAGGAATAACTGATAAAATAGGAGAAACAAAACAATTTGTTTCAGGTATTGTAATAACCTCATTAAACATATTTTTATCAACTTCCTGATTTGTAATTACTAAAGTTTTTGCACCACGAGTAATAACTTCTTGAATATTACTTACTGTTTTCTTAACTAAATCTTTATCTGTCATAATACTAATAACAGTAATTCCATTTTCAATTAAGGCAATAGGACCATGTTTTAATTCACCAGCCGCATAGCTTTCAGAGTGAATATATGAAATTTCTTTTAATTTTAAAGAACCTTCTTTTGCAACTGTTTCATCAATTCCACGACCTAAGAAAAATACATCTTTTTCTTGATAGATTTTTTTTGCAAAATTTTTTATAACTTCATCACATTCTAAAGCTTCTTCAATTTTTTTAGGTAATTCTAAAATATCTTTTTTCAAACTATTTAAAAATTCTTTACTAGAACTTTCTAAAATTTCAGCAAAATATATAGCTAAAATATTTATTAAAATAACTTGAGAAGTATATGCTTTAGTTGATGCAACAGCTATTTCAGGACCTGCATGTGTATAAATTGAGTAATCTGCCTCTCTAGTTATAGAACTTCCAATAACATTAGATATTGCAAGTGTTTTTGCTCCTTTTTCTTTTGAAAGCTTTAATGCAGCAATAGTATCAGCTGTTTCCCCAGATTGAGAAATAAAAATACACAAAGTTTTATCATCTACAATAGGGTCTCTATATCTAAATTCTGAAGCAATATCAACTTCTACAGGAATTCTACAAAGCTTTTCAATAGCATTTTTTCCGCTTAAACCTGCATGCATTGCTGTACCACAAGCTACAATATAAATTTTATTTAAGCTTAATAAATAATCTTTTGTGAATCTAAGTTCATCAAATTCACATGTAGAATTTAAATTTATTTTTGCACCTATTGTTTCTCTAATAGCTGTTGGTTGTTCATAAATCTCTTTTAACATGAAATCATCAAAACCATCTTTTTCAGCAGCTGATGCATTCCATTCTATGTTCTGAGTTTTCTTTTCAATTTCATTTAAATCTTTATCATAAAATTTTGCGCTATCTTTTGTTAATATTACAAATTCTAAATCATTTAAAAGATAAAAATCTCTAGTATAAGAAAGTATAGCAGGAATATCAGAAGATAAATATTTTTCATCTTCACAAGTTCCAATAACTAAAGGACTGTCTTGTCTTACAACTATCATATTATCAGGATATAATTTTGAAATAACCTCAATTGCAAAACTTCCTTTTAAATCTAAACAAGCATTTTTTACGGCTCTTAAAAATTTTAAATCATCATTTTTAGTATCTTTTGTAAAATAATAATGTATTAAATTTGGTATAACTTCTGTATCTGTTTGAGAATAAAAAGTATAACCATTATCTGTTAAAAATTTTCTTAATTCATTATAATTTTCAATAATTCCATTATGAACTACACTAAATGTTTTTGAATTATCTTGATGTGGGTGAGAGTTCTCTTTTGAAGGCTTTCCGTGAGTTGCCCATCTTGTATGAGCAATACCAATTGTTCCTTCTAATTTATTAATACCCTCTAAATTTGATAAATTTTTAACTCTGCCTTTATCCTTCATTACAGATAATCCATCTTTTTCAATTGTTGAAATACCAGCTGAGTCATAACCCCTGTATTCCAATCTACTTAGACCTGCTAATAAAATAGGGCAAGCTTTTTTTGTTCCTATGTAACCTACAATTCCACACATTTGTAAATCCTCCTAAATATAAATTAAAAATTTTTGGAATTGAAAGTATGCAAAACTTAATATACTAATTTCTGTTCTGATATTACTATCAGTTTTTAATTAATAATATGGCCTTAAGTAAAAGCCACTAGGGCATCCGCCGAATCTTTCGATAACCCTAGACCTCGTCAACCAATTTGCACTAACCAATTGGCCCTGGCGCTTTATAATTAACTCCTTTCTCTTTGAATTTTTTATGCAACTTTCAAAACTATGGTATTATATTACAACAAATATGAAAAATGTGCAAGTATTATAAAGATTTATATTATAGTAGCTCTCATTTATCTTGATTTTAGTATTAATTATAGTATATAATAACACTAAGGGGGAGAAAAAATGGAAAATATAAATGTATTAATAAACAAAGCAAGACTAGAAAAAAGAATAGAAGAAATAGCAAAAGAAATAGAAAGAGATTACGAAGGAAAGGATATAGTATTTTTAGGAATACTAAAAGGCTCAGTACCATTTATGTGGGAATTAGCCAAAAGAATAAAAAATAATGTAATATTTGAATTTATAGAAGTATCAAGTTATAAGAACAATGAAGACACAGGAATAGTAACACTACATAAAGATATAAAAAATAGTGTTGAAGGAAAAGATGTAATTATAATAGAAGATATTGTAGATACAGGAAAAACAATAAAATTTTTATTAGAACACCTAAAAGATAAAAATCCTAATAGTGTAAAAATAGCTACATTACTAAGCAAGCCATCAAAAATAGTTATAGACTTAAACATAGACTATATAGGATTTAAAATAGAAGATAAATTTGTATTAGGATTTGGATTAGATGATAATCAAAATTTAAGAAATTTGCCATATATAGGGTATATAGAATAGAGGAAATATGTTTAATATTGAAGAAGAACTAAAAAAATTACCAGGAAAACCTGGGGTATATGTAATGAGAGACAAAGATGACAATATCATTTATGTAGGAAAAGCAGTATCATTAAAAAATAGAGTAAGGTCATATTTTAGAAAAACAAATAAGACCGAAAGAATAAAAAAAATGGTAAGCTTAATTGACCATTTTGAATATATTGTTGTTGATAATGAAGCAGAAGCATTAATTTTGGAATGTAATTTAATTAAGAAAAACAGACCAAAATTTAATGTTTTATTAAAAGATGACAAAACATATCCATATATAAAAATAGATGTGAAATCAGATTATCCAAATGTAATTATCACAAGAAGATTATTAAATGATGGAGCAAAATATTTCGGACCATATGCAAACCCAGGAGCAGCAAAAGAAATGTTAGACTTCATAAAACAAAAATATAAAATACGCCAATGTAGAAATTTTAAATCTACTACTAGGGCATGCCTAAATTATCAAATAAAAAGATGTTTAGCACCATGTGTGGGATATGTAACTCCTGAAGAATATAGAAAGCAAATAGATGAAATCATAGATTTGCTAGAGGGAAAAACAGAGAAAATTATAAAAGAATTAGATAAACAAATGCAAGAGGCATCAAAAAAGTTAGACTTCGAAAAAGCTGCAGAATTAAGAGATAGAAAAGTGGCAATAGAGAGAGCATCTTCAAAACAAAAAGTATCAAATATATCAGAAAATAATATAGATGTAATTGGATTATATAAATCAGAATTAGAAGTATGCATAGAGATATTTTTCGTAAGAGGAAGTAAGATGATAGGAAGAGAACATTACTTTTTTCCAGAGCTAAAAGACATGGAAGACAAAGAAATATTAGCTGGATTTATCAAACAATACTATTTAGACAACCCTAACATACCAAGTAAAATAATGTTAAGAGAAGAATTACCTGAAAAAGCTATTTTGGAGGAATGGTTATCCACAATTTTAGGAAAAAAAGTGGAATTAAAGAATCCTAAAAAAGGTGAAAAGTTAAGATTTGTAGAAATGGCAGAGAATAATGCAAAAGTCACATTAGAAAATAAAGAAAAAGATAAATCAGAAATTTTAATGGAATTAAAAGATGTATTAAAAATGGACAAACTACCAAGAAAAATAGAAACATATGATATATCAAACATTTCAGGTGATTTCATGGTAGCAGGAATGTGTGTAATGCAAGATGGGGTTATCAAGAAAAACTTATCAAGAAGATTTAAAATAAAAACAGTTTTAACACAAGATGACCCAAAATGTATGGAGGAAGTCGTGACAAGAAGACTAGCACATTCAATAGGAAAAGAAGATTCAGGATTTGGAAAATTGCCAGATGTAATATTTGCAGATGGAGGAATAACACAAATTAGAGCTATAAAAAACGCTATAAATAAATACGAGAATCTAGATATAAAAGTATTTGGGATGGTAAAAAATGATAAACACCAAACAAGAGCATTAATAGATGAAAACCGAAACGAAATACCAATTTCAGAAAATTTAATGAATTTAATAACAAAATTCCAAGATACAGTACATGATACAGCAATTAGTTATCATAGAAAGTTAAGAGAACAAGCAATTACAAAATCAGAGCTAGATGATATAAAGGGTATAGGAGAAGCAAAGAAAAAAGCTTTATTAAAACATTTCGGTAGTGTAGAAAAAATAAAACAGGCAACAAAAGAAGAATTGATGCAAGTTAAAGGAATAACAGAAAAAATAGCAGAAGAGATAATGTCCTTTTAGGGACGTTTCTGAAATGGACAAAAATGTCCATTTGACAAACGTCCCCAAAAGGACATTTTTGTCCATTTGGGGACAGATGTTTAAAATTATTTAGATACTAAATAGTAATTATTATTAACAACATCAGAAGAATTTTCAACTTCATAAAGTAAAGTTATATTTTTGAAATCAGAATTATTTTTTAATTCTTCCAAAATTTTTTTATTATCCATATAAGATTTTATAGCTAAAATAAATGAACCTTCACTATTTAAACCATCATCATTATAAGCACATTTTAGCTCATTTTTATTATAATTAAGTATCAAAGTCTTTTTATAAATCATCATTTCTGGAACACTTTGCATATGATTAAAAATGTTATCATAGACATACACAAAAGATTTTTCAGAATTTTCATTTGCAATATTTAAAGCATTTTCATAATTTTCATATAAAAATTTAGGTTTTGAAAATATAAAACCAGGCAATATTAAAATTATTGAAATTGCAATAAATAAAATTTCTTTATATTTTATATCTATAAATTTATCTAATATGAAAAATACAGTTAAAACTATAAATGGTATAACAGCCATTATATATCTAAGCTCTTGGAAAGATGTCATTTTTACAGCTATAAAAAAGTAAATAAAGCTAGGTACAATAGTAATTATAGGTATAAATTTTTCTTTAGATTTTATTATCAAAACAATTGTTGATAATGCAAATAATATTAATATAGAAAACATTAAAATATTATTTGTATTATTAACTGTAAATGCATAACTTAAATGTTTTATATAGTCAAGCATATGCCCCAAATAATTAGAATTTCCCAAATTAGTTAAACCTCTATCTGAAAATAATAGATGCTTTATGCAAGGTACAAATATTAGAATTCCTAAAGCTCCATACACAATATGAGATACAACATATTTTCTAATGATTTTTCTATCTTTTTTCTTTTTAATCATTTGAGTTAGCATAATCGCAAATATAAAGAAAGCATAAAATGCAAAGAAATATTGTGTTAAAAATCCAAGGATGGTTGTAATTCCAAGTTGAATAGTAAGCTTTCTATCCATTACGAAATCATTTTTATATAATTTCAAACTTAAATAAAAATATAACATTATAAATAAAGTTAGTAGCATATACATTCTTTGGTAAATAACCATTGAAATTGTTCCCATTGATAGTCCATAAAATATCAATGCAGGAATTGATAAATGTTCTTTATCCAATAATTTTAAAATTTTAATCAAAATTAAACAACTAAATATAAAAGCAATTATATTAACCACAAATACTGTATAAATATTGAACTGACCACCAAATAGAAGACTTGAAAAATGTACTAATGTATAAAATACTGGTGGATGATTATCATTTGCTTGATTCATATATAAAGCTTTAAAATTTAAAATGTTATTTGGTGTTAATGTTATAGCATTTTTTACATATTCTTTTGTTCTCCAAACTGGTGAAGCGGTCCAGTCATCATATGCTGCCATTAATCCATCATTTGGATTTACAGCTGAGCATAATGTATAAGCTTCATCTTCATGAAATCCAACTTTTTTCGTTTGATAGAAAAATATAATTCCAGACATTACTGCAATTAAAATGATTACAAAAATTTTTCTTATATTTTCTTTATTTTTTAACATTAAAATCAATCCTCTCTTATATATTCATCAAAAAGATTATAGCATCAATAAATGTTTTTAACAAGAAAAAATTAATATAATTGGAATATTTTGAAATTGTTATGCATATATATAATAAAAATGGGGGGATTTTAAATGGAAAATGTTTTTAATGTTAAATATAATGCAAAATTGGACAGGCTAGAGATGCCAAAAGAAAGGACTACACATAAGGTTTTTAAATTTTTAGAAAATCATAAATTTATTTCTGCAATATTTGCTAGTTTTATTATTTTATCTGGAATAAATTTTTATTTAATATATAGTTTTGTTAAAATTTTGGAAAATATTTGAAAAATATCCCTTTAAAAAAATAATAAAATATGGTAAAATAGAACTATTCTAGGAAAGAGGAGGATAGTGGCTATTAAGCTATTAAAAAATTATGAAATTAGCAAATGAATGGAAAGATTATAAAATATTAGATATGGCAGACGGTCAAAAACTAGAAAAATGGGGAGATGTAATACTTTCAAGACCAGACCCACAAATAATATGGAAAGATAAAAGTTTTCCTAAAAAATGGAAAGAAATAAATGCAACATATCACAGAAGTAGTTCTGGTGGAGGCTCATGGGAATTTAATAAAAA
The DNA here is from genome assembly GCA_945877035.1 of uncultured Clostridium sp. Lineage (GTDB taxonomy): Bacteria > Bacillota > Clostridia > TANB77 > CAG-508 > CAG-269. The sequence goes on from CAMCQH010000007.1 coordinate 29,484, forward strand.
GATGCCTAAACAATGGCAAATAAAATACAAAGATTTAACATTTAATATAAAACCAATGGGATTTAAACACACAGGATTATTTCCAGAGCAAGCTGTTAATTGGGACTGGATGATAAATAAAATAAAATCAGAAAAAAGAGAAATAAAAGTATTAAACTTATTTGCCTATACAGGAGGAGCAACAGTTGCATGCGCTTCAGCAGGAGCATCAGTGTGCCATGTAGATAGTTCTAAAGGTATGACAACTTGGGCAAAGGAAAATATTGAAAGTTCAGGCTTACAAAATAGACCAGTTAGATTTATTGTTGATGATGTTGTAAAATTTGTAAATAGAGAAATAAGAAGAGGAAACAAATATGATGCAATAATAATGGACCCACCATCATATGGAAGAGGTGCTAAAGGAGAAGTTTGGCAATTGGAAAATAATATATATGATTTAGTAGAATTATGTACAAATGTGTTATCAGATAATCCACTATTTTTCTTAATAAATTCATATACAACTGGAATATCAAGCAAAGTTTTGGAAGATATTTTAAATTTAACAGTAAGCAAAAAATACAATGGAAAACTAGAATCAGGAGAAATAGGAATTCCAATGGAAAATTCAAATTTAGTTTTACCTTGTGGAATTTATGGAAGATGGGAGAAATAAATGCAAAATTTAAAAGTGATATATGAAGATAATCATATAATAGTAGTAGAAAAAACACCTAATATTCCATCACAGTCAGATAAAACTGGCGATATAGATATGCTTACAATTGTAAAACAATATATAAAAGAAAAATATAATAAACCAGGAAATGTTTATTTAGGATTAGTACATAGATTAGATAGACCAGTTGGCGGAATTATGATTTTTGCTAAAACTTCAAAAGCTGCTGGAAGATTAAGTGAACAAGTAAGAAATAAGACTTTTAAGAAAAAGTATTTAGCTGTTGTAGATGGAAAAATAGATAACAAGAAACGGAGTTTTAGAGGATTACTTATATAAAGATGAGAGAAACAATATGAGCAAAGTTGTGAATAAAGATAAGAAAAATGCTAAATTAGCAAAATTAGATTATGAGGTTGTAACATATAATGAAGTAAAAAATTTAAGTTTAGTAAAAATAAATTTACATACAGGAAGACATCATCAAATACGTGTACAACTTTCACATTTTGGACATAGCATATTTGGTGACCAAAAGTATGGAACTAGAGGACAAGGAAAACAAATAGCTTTATGGGCATATGAATTAACAATTGAGCATCCAATAACTAAAGAAGAAATGACATTTAAAGATTTGCCAGAAAGTATTGGAACATGGTGTATTTTAAAAGATATAAATAATTTTTAGGGATAAATTTTAAATTTATCTCTTTTTTATTTGCAATTTTCGACTATCCTTTTTTTACAAAACAATAAAAACCTTTTATGAAAATGAAAAATAAAATTAATGTAAAACAAAAACGACATTTCATAAAAGAAAAGTGCATAGAAAAATATGGATGTTAAAATAAGTACAACAAAAGAAAAAGAGAGGTGAGAACATGATAGATAAAATCACTCAATCTCTAACTGATAAGATTAGAAAAGAAATGCCAGATGTTGATGATGAAAGAGCAGAAGTAATAAATTATGGACTTCAAATACTTTTAGGAGAAGTGCCAAAGACATTTATAATTTTAGGAATAGCTTATTTATTAGGAATATTTAAACTAACATTAATAACATTTCTAATAATAATGCCATATAGAACATTTTCAGGAGGAGTTCATCTAAAAACACATATTGGCTGTATAGTTACAACATGTGCATTTTATTGTGGAACAGCATTATTAGCTAAATACATTGTTTTAAGTAATATTGCAAAATATATACTAATTATACTATTAGTAATATTTGGAATTATTATGATAAAACTTTATGCACCAGCAGACACAGAAGATGTTCCAATATTAAGTAAAAAAATCAGAAAACAAAAACAAATATTATCATATATTACATTTATAATAGGTTTAATAATAGCTTTATTTATAAAAAATAATATAATTTCTAATATAATAATATTTGGATATTTAATGCAAACATGTATGATTACAAAATTAGCTTACAGATTAACAAACAATAAATATGGATATGAAGTATATGAAAATACTTCAGAACAGATGAGTTAATATTAAAATACAAGCCGGCGTATTTTATATTATATATAAAAAAACAAAGGAGGAATCTTTATGTTAAAATTTTTAGCTAAAGTAGCAGAAAAATATGCAAAAAGTACTAATACTGCTTGTGCAGTTTGGTGGTATTTACATCAACCAAAAATGCCAGCAAGTTTAATTAAAAAAGATTAATTCTAAATAGTTTTTAAGCTTAAATATAAGTAGTTCGACAATGCTTATATTTAAGATACAATATACTTTAATGTTATTATAAGCAATCCACTAAAAAAGAACAGTTTTCTGTTCTTTTTTAGTATGGTAAATAAAAATGGTAGAATTTAATCTACCATTTAATAATAAATTTCTAATTGTTGTGAGAAATATTTATCATTTTTAGTTGTATCTAAATTAACATTATTATTTTTCTGTAATATTTGTCTAATTTCCCATAAACCAAGTCCAGTATGATTTTCTTTTCCACTAACGCCTTTGCCAAATATTTGATTAATATCAACATTTTTGTCTTTATAAGTATTTTCTATTAAAATTATATTCCTATTATTTTTAGCATCATTTCTAAAAACTATATTTAAAATTTTTTCGTCACATTCAGATGCAGCTTCGATTGCGTTGTCTAATAATATGCCTAAAATTCTTGCAAACTCATAAATTTTCATATGTAAATTATTTAAATCTAATAAAAATGTTAAATTAATTTTAACTCCTTTTTCATCGGCTTCACCATATTTCGTTGTAAGTAAATTATATATTCCAGGATTATTTACAATATCTGGATTTAAAATATATAAATTATTAACTTTTTGACAATCTTCTTCAAGCTGAGAATAATAACTTTCTAATCCTTTCATATCATTTGTTTTTATATAACCACCAATAGTTGTAACAATATTATCGAAATCATGTTTAAAACTTCTAACATTATCATGTAAAATATGTAATGTTTTATTATATTCTTCTTCACTTTCTAATTTTTGTGTTGTAGTTACTAATTTTATAATTCTAGTTAAAGTGTAAAAACTTAATACAAAATAAATTACTAAACATATAAAACTAAAAAATGTATAACCTATAGGTAATATATCTACATAATTAAAAATTAATATCATTTGTACTATAACATACAAAACGCCAAACAAGAAATTTAATATTATTATATATTTATTCTTTTTATCAAAATTATCTAATATATTTATTTTAAATTTTTTGTATTTTAAACAATAAGCAAATAGATAAGTGACAAAATACATAAAAAGAACAGGAGGCATCCTATAAATTGGAATGCTTACTAATTGTTCATGCGTAATATTTAATATTGACATATAAGGATTTGTAATTAAAACACCTAATAAAGCAAAAAAGATTCCCGGAAATAATGAGGCTATTAATGTTTTGATAAAGTTTAGTTTAAAAATAAAGTAAAATATTAAAAATCCTGCTACATAGTTTAAAATTACATTAAAAGGAGACTCTATAATAGAAATTGATAATATTGATATCATAGAGAATGTTATAATATATATAAAATATTGCTTTTTTGTTGCTTTTACATCAAACAAATTTAATATTAAATATAATGTTAAAGGAATTTCTATAAAAGTAGCCAAAAATAGAAATACACTTATCAACCCCTCATTAGGCGTACTAATAGCCGTCCAAATACTATTCAAAATGTCCATGTTTTTTCACCTCCTTCATAAGATCATTTTTAAATTTAGGCCCAATATCACAAGTAGACCCATCATCAAAATAAATAATATTATCAACATAATCTACGTTAACAATATTATCAATGTTGACTATAAAAGACTTATGAGTTCTAACAAAATTACTAGGCAAAGAATCCTGAATTTTATTAAAAGAACTATAAGTTTCATAATCACGGCTTTTAGCATGAAAAACTAATTTCATACCATCACGTTTAATAAACAAAACATCATTCACATCAATAATAGTTTTATTATTATCAATTTTAATATACTTTTTAGGCAATCCATTAACATCCTTAAATAAACGAACAACAGTCTCTTCAAGTCTATCATAAGTTACAGGTTTAGCTAAATAATCAAAAGTTTTAAATTTATAAGCCATCATAGCATACTCTAAATGAGCTGTAGTAAATATAAAATAAGTATCCTTATTTTTCTCTCTGACTTTAGCAGCAACCTCTAATCCACTTTTATCAGATTTTAAATTTATATCTAAAATCAATACATCTGTTTTGTTCTCATCAATATAATCTAATAATTCGTCTATATCACTTGTTTTTAAACCGATTTCTGCATCATAATTATGTTTTATAAAAATGTTTTCTAGAATTGATGAAAATTTATCTAAAATGTTTAAATTATCATCACAAATTACAAAATTCAACATATATTATCCCCCTCGTACATAATATTAATAGTGCCGGAAAAAAAGTAATCGACAAAAAAACAAAAATTTCCTTTATTTTCCAGAAACAATAACAATATAATCCAAAATATTTGCATTGTCAATAGAAAATTTACAAAATTATCCAGTTGGTAAAAGTATTAATATTAATAGTGTTTTGGACTTGAACAATAACTAGTAATAAAACATAAAAATTTATATAGTCAATTTAAATAATTTATGATATACTAATAAGTAGTTAATAAAAAAGTGGAGGAAAAAAGATGATAGATTTTACAAATGCGATAGAAGAATTTAACAATTATAAAGGTTCAGAGAAAAAGAAAACTTTAATATATAACAACAAAAAATATTTAGTTAAGTTTCCAGATCCAGTTAGAGAAAAAAATAAAAATATATCATATATAAATAATGCTTTTTCCGAATATATTGGAAGCAATGTGTTTAAAATAGTAGGTTTTAAAACACAAAATACAGTTTTAGGAAAGTATGAATATAATGGAAAAGAAAAAATAGTATGTGCCTGTGAGGATTTTACAGATAATGAAAATGTATTATATGAATTTGAAAACTTAGCCTTAAGTACAAATCCTGATAAAAAAATAGAAACAGAATTAAATGACATAATGGAAGTTATAGAAGAAAGTAAAATGATAAACAATAAAGAAACAAGAGAAAAGTTTTGGGACATGTTTATTATTGATAGCTTAATAGGAAATACTGACAGACATAATGGCAATTGGGGATTTTTATTAAATAAAGATACAAGAAAAGCTGAATTCTCTCCAATTTATGACTGTGGTTCATGTCTAAATCCAATGCTTGAAGATGAAGAAATTGAAAAAATTAGTGAAACAGAATTAAAAAATTTAGCAATAAATTGTTATTCTTGTTTAAAAGAAAATGGTAAGAAAATTAATTATATGACATACATAAAACAAATGAAAAATGAAGAATGCAATAATGCTATAAAGAGATTATTTACAAATATTAATATTGATGAAATAAGAAAGTTCATTAATAATATAGAATGCATGTCAGATATAAGAAAAGAGTTTTATAAGAAAATTATAGAGCAAAGATATGAGATTATAAAAGGGGTATATGAAAATATAAAATAGCTTATTAAAAATCAAAGTAAAAAATATATTAATGTAAATTATAAGGAATAATCAAGTAGTTTAAACACTATTTGATTATTTTTTGTGGAAAAATTTTAAATTTTATCTGATTTTTGTACATTTCTAAATAACATAAAGGTAGAGGAATAATTTTAAAGATAGCTCATAAAATTGAACAAATGGAGGTATAAATATGACTATCAATTTAAGAAAAAATGCATCTAAAATAATAAAAATATTTATATTGTTATTGATAATATTTTCAATAACATTAATCAATGCAAATAACAAAGGAGAAGAGACAATTTTAACAAGTGCACAAGGATTAAGCAACAAAAAAATAGGATGGGGAATAAAAAGAAATGATAATCATGAGCAACCAGATTTAGGAAAAGCAAATAAAGAAATATTAGAAAAAAATAATGGAATAGCCATGGGAAATAATACAGACAAATATATTTATCTAACATTTGATGAGGGCTATGAAGCAGGACATACACCACAAATATTGAATACTCTAAAAGAAAACAATGTAACAGCTACTTTTTTTATAACAGCACATTATTTAAATACACAGGCAGACCTAGTAAAACAAATGATAGATGAAGGACATATTGTAGGTAATCATACTGTTAATCACAAAAGTATGCCAAGTTTAACGGAGGCACAAATAAATTCAGAAGTAATGGATTTGCACAATGCAATGTATGAAAAATTCCAATATGAAATGAAATACATAAGACCACCAATGGGAGAATTCAGCGAAAAGAGCATAAATGTAACAAACTCTCTAGGATATAAAACAGTAATGTGGTCATTTGCCTATGAAGACTGGAACGAAGACAAACAACCAGATGAAACAGCTGCAAAAAAGAAAATTTTAGATAATATTCATAATGGAGAAATCATGCTTTTACATGGAAATTCAAAAACAAATACTAACATTTTAGGAGATATTATTAAAGAAATAAAAAATATGGGATATGAATTTAAATCTTTAGATGAATTTAAATAATATCAAATTAAATACGAAGGGATGAAATTTATGAAGAAAAAAAGAAATACTTTTTCTAAAATAGACAGACTTTTAGAGATGCCACAAGAAGTCTATACAGATGTACCTAAATTAACCATAACAGGATTTAATGAAATGATAATAGAAAACTTTAAAGGCATTTTAGAATATGAAGACTATTATATAAGAATAAATACATCACTTGGAATTGTAAATATAAATGGATATGAACTAAAGTTAGAAAATATGACAAATGATGATATAAAAGTAACAGGAAAAATTGAAAGTATAGATATTGAAAGAAATTTTGACTAAAAACTGAAGGGGAGAAATATGTTAATTAAAATTCTATTTAATTATATAATTGGATATATAAGAATATCAATAGAAGGATATTACATAGAAAGATTTATAAATATATGTAGAAATAATAAAATAGCAATTTGGAAATTAAAAAGAGACAAAAATGTCAAACTAGAATTAAATGTAGGAATAAGGGACTTAAGAAAAATTGCAAAGATAGCCAAAAAAACACAATGCAAAATGAAAATATTAAGAAAAAGAGGACTTCCATTTTTATTTAATAAATATAGGAAAAGAAAAATATTTTTTGCATTTCTTTTGCTAATTATTATATTATTGGCAATAACATCAAACTTTGTATGGAATATAGAAGTAATAACAGAAGACAACGAACCAATAGACAACATATACCAAGATGTAGCTAATAGTGGATTATCAATTGGAAAATTAAAATCTCAAATAAATACAAAAGAAATAATAAATAAAGTAAGATTAGATAGAGATGATATTGCATGGATGGGGATAGAACTAAAAGGAACAAATGCAATAGTAAAAGTAGTTAAAGCAACAGCAAAACCAGAGATAGTAGATGAAAGTGATTACTGTAGTATAGTTTCAGACAAACAAGGAATTATCACAAAAATAAATGCTCAAAATGGAACAATAGCAGCAAAAGTAGGAGATACAGTAAACATAGGAACACCATTAATAAACGGATGGATGGAAGGAAAATATACAGGAATAAGATATGTGCATGCTAAAGGAGAAATTGAAGCAAAAGTATGGCATACAAAAAGGAAAATAATTCCATATAACACTACGGAAAGAAAGGAAACAGGCAATATAGAAGAAAAATATAAAATAAAAATAAATAATTTTGAAATAAATTTGTCAAAAAGGCTTTCAAAATTTAAAATTTATGATACAATAGAAACAGAAAAAAAATTTAAAATATTTTCAGATTTTTATTTACCAATTTCCCTAGTAAAAATAACCAATAAAGAAATACAAGAAGAACAAAAAACATACACAATAGAAGAAGCAAAAAACATAGGGATACAAGAATTACAAGAAGAATTAGACAACGAAATAGAGGAGAAAGAAAAAATAGTAAATAAAATCATCAATACATATGAAAAAGAGGATGGAATTGAAGTTTATATAACATACGAAGTACTTGAAAATATAGGGACTAATGAAAAAATAGTTTTTTAGAATAAGGAGAGATAAGTATGGAAGAAAGAAGTTTAAGAATAACTGGAACAAGTACCACTTTTTTTAATAAAATAACAAGAACATTAACCAAAATGTTAATACCAACACAAATAGGAATTAACGGAATGCTAATTACATTAAAAAGAAATAGCCTACTAAAAGCATACGAAAACTATATGAAAGACACAGAAGACTATAACAAAAAAGAATTAGAAAAAAAATATGATGATGCATATACTGTCTATTTAGAAGCATTAGACAAATATGTAATGGACTCAATTTATAAAAAAGTAAAAAATAATACAGCAACAGAATTTGAAAAAGATGCATTATCTAGATATTACGAAGTAACAAGTCTAAAAGAAAAAGAATATATGGAATATAAATGTAGAAAACAAAAATATTTGTTAGAATTAGATAAAGAAAGTATAGATACTTCAGCAAAAGAAAAAGTACAAGAAAAATACAACAAATTTTACATAGATAAGATGGATTCACTTTATAAATCAATTTTAAGAAATTATTCAATCAAACTTGCAGATACAACTAATATATATGACTCATCAAAAGAATGGATATATACAAAAATATTCTATACATTAGAAGAATACATTCAAAATATATTAACACTAAAAATGCAAATAGAACCAAAAGATGAATTTAAAGACATAGTGGATGACTACGACAAATTCGAAACTTATACTGTAGGAAAATTAGACACAAAAGATAATATAGAAAAAAATATGATATTACTAGGAATAAGCAGAACATTATTTACACATAGCATACCATTAATAGTTGCAGAGCAATGTTATGAAAAACTATTAAAAGATGCAAGAATTTTAGTACAAGATACAAAAATGGCAGCAAAAAGAGAAAAAGCATATTCAATGTTAATCAATTTGATAGAAGATTACAATGTAAGACTATTATCAAAGAAAGTATATTGGGAAAATATGAAAGAAAGAGACAAGTATAAGAAATTTTGGGACAAGTATAAAGAAATATCAAAATTGAAAGATACAGATTTTGTAGAATATATAAAACAAAAAGAAGTATTATTTATAAAAAATGATATGAAAAAAATAGAGGATGCAAAAATAGATTACTCAAAAATAATTACATATTATAAAAGAAAACTAGTAGATTATGGAGCAATAAGAGAATTAAAAAATGCATATAAATCAGTAGGAAAATATACTGGAACAATTAATAAAGAAAACAGGGTGGTAGCATAATGTATGAAATTACATACTTAAATTTAGAAGAAAATCAAACATATGAAAAAACAGTAGAAAAGGTACTACATAAATGCTTTGAGGAAGAAGATTTATTAGACTCAAAACTAATAATAACAATAACATTTACAACACCAGAAGACATAAGTAAAATCAATAAAAAATACAGAAAAATAGATAAAGCAACAGATGTATTATCATTTCCAATGTTCGAAAAAGATGAATTAGATGAAAAAATAAAAAATAAAGATTTCTTACATGAAGATGTTTTAGGAGATATAATAATATCTATTGAAAAAGTAAAAGAACAAGCAGAAGAATATGGACATAGCTTTGAAAGAGAATTAAGCTATATGTTAGTACATGGATTTTATCATTTAATGGGATATGACCATATTGAAGAAGAAGACAAAAAAGTAATGAGACCGAAGGAAGAAAAGATATTGAGTGAGTTAAAAATTGTTAGGTAGAGGATAGATGTTAGAGGTTAGAAGTTAGAGGTTAGAAGTTAGAATTCCAACCTCTAAACTCTAAACTCTAACCTCCAACAAGAAAGGATAAAAAAATGGAAAATAAGAAAATAAAAATTTTAATAATAGTATTAATCATCATAATACTAGCAGCTGGTGGGCTTATGGCATATAAAATAATAAAAGACAAACAAAATAATGCAAGTACAGAAGTATCTGAAAATGGAGAAGATGAAATATTAACAGCAGGAGTAGAAGAGAAAAGCATCCAAATATTTAATGGGAAAGATAGACCAATTGCTGTAATGATTGATAACCATAATCAAGCATGGCCACAAGCTGGACTAAATCAAGCATATTTAGTATATGAAATAATAGTTGAAGGTGGAGAAACACGTTTAATGGCATTATTCAAAGGAGTTAATGTTGATAAAATAGGACCAGTAAGAAGTTCAAGACATTATTTCTTAGACTATGCTATGGAAAATGATGCAATATATGCACATTATGGTTGGAGTCCACAAGCAGAAAGTGATATAAAGAAATTTAGTATAAATAATCTAAACGGAATAACAGAAAGTGAAACAACATTCTGGAGAGTAAAAGATAAATCAGCACCACACAATGCAGTAACAAGTACAGATGCAATATTAAAAGCTGCAAAAGCTAAAAAATATAAAACAACATCAACAAAAGAAAGTATACTTAACTATGTAACAGATGATGTAGAATTAGAAGATGGACAAGGAGCAACAAGTGTAACAATACCACATTCAACACTTCAAAAAGTTAGATATGAATATGATGAAGAAAATCAAGTATATAAAAGATATGCAAGAAATAAAGCTCAAACTGACTGGGATACAGGAAACAGTGTTACAACTAAAAATATAATAATAACATTCTGTGATAATTATGAATTAGATGACGTAGAAAATAAAGGAAGACAAGGATTAAAAAACATTGGAACATTTGATGGATATTATATAACAAATGGAAAAGCTATTAAAATAAAATGTATAAAAGAAGAAAGAAATAAACAAACAAGATATGAAGACTTAAAAGGAAATGAAATTGAAGTAAATGATGGAAATACATGGATTAATATTTGTCCAAAAGATGCTGATGTCAAAATTGAAGGTCCTGTAACAACAGAAAATACAGATACAACAAATAATATATAAAAAATGTCCCAAAGGGGACTGTCCCCGATGGGACATTTTGTAAAAAGAAAGAGAGAATTAAGAATGAATATATATGATACAGCTAATAGATTAGCACAAGAAATAAAACAATCAGAAGAATATATAAATTATAAAATGGCAAAAGAAACTTTGAATTTAAAACCAGAATTAAAAAAGAAAATAGAAGAATTTGAAGCAGCTAGATATGATGCACAAATTACAGTAATGCAAACTGGTAAAAATGATGAAGAAAAAACTAAAAAAATGCAACAACTTTATATAGAGCTATTTGAAGATGCAGATGCCGCAAAGTTTTTTGATGCTGAAACAAAGTTTAATATAGTTTTAGCTGATGTTAATAAAATAATTGGCGATGCAGTAATGGATGTAATTAAATAAATTGGATTAAGTTTATAATAACATTATTAGTAAAAATATAAGGAGTAGATTATGGAATTTATAGTTTTATTAATAATTGTAATAATAATATATTTTATATTAAGATTTATATTTGATTTTAATATGAAAAAAATAAAAGAAATTGGAGAGGATAAAGAGTTAGATAAATTAACTCAAAAATATCCTGAAAATATAGAAATTTGCAAAGCTTATTTAAAAAAATTAAATAATGAAAATGTAAAAATTGAAGAAGATAAAAATTCTAATGTAACTTTATATTTAGTAATGAGTAATAAAATTTTTATTGCAAACTTAAAAGATAGTTATACAAGAATACAAACAATAGCACATGAATGCTTACATTCAATACAAAGTAAGAAATTGTTATGGTTTAATTTTGTATTTTCTAATATTTATTTAGTATATTTCTTTATAATTTGTATATTAGCAATTTTCAAAATATTGCCATATAAAATGCTATTTTTATCTATATTGATAATATTTGGATTTGTTTTTTACGCAGTAAGAACTTATCTTGAAAATGATGCTATGATTAAAGCTAGATTTTTAGCTAAAGAATACATGCAAGAAAAAGGAATTTCCACACAAGAAGAAATAGATAGAATTGTTAATAAATATGATAAGCTAAATGATATAGGAATAAAATGTACAAATTTTCAACTTTTGAGTAATGTATTCTTGAAAACTGTAATATTACTTGCAATTTTTGCTATTAGATAAATCAAAATATAAATAAAATTTAAAAAAATACTTGATTTTTTTTGAAACTGATGCTAGTATTATTATAATAAAGCTTTATTAAAAAAGAAAATAAAATATTTCAAGAAGCGTAGCTACTTGAAATAACATTATAAATTGCAAACGACAGTATGCGCTTTATAATGTGCCTGAATAATAATCGGGTGCCTGAATAATAATCGGGTGCCTGATTTTTTTATATTAAAAAAGGAAAGAGGTGTAAAATGAGTTTTTATGAATTCGCGGAAGAATTAAAAAAAGAAAATCCTAATAAAATAGTTTTTATAAAAACAGGAGCATTTTTTAATTGTATAGGAAAAGATTCAATAATAGCAGAAAAAATACTAGGACTAAAAAGAACCTGTTTTTCAAAAGGAATATGCAAATGTGGAATGCCAGTTCAATACTGGAGAGAACATATAGAAAATGTTAAAAAAGTAGCTCAAGAAAAAAATATAGGAATTATTATATATGATGAAATGAACAATGGAAGATACAAATATAATAACAAAGAATATGATATTTTATTGAATGTAGAAGGCAATTATGAACAACCAAGCCAAATAAATTGTAAAGACTGTGCTAAATATATATATTATAAAGAAGAAAAAGACACAAATTATTATAGTATAAAAAGAGAAGAGTTTGAAGATTTATCTAATAGTATAAAGAAAATTTTAGAAGATATAGAAAAAATATTTGAAATTTTAAAAGACAATAAATAAAAATATTAGTTATCATCTAAATTATCAAATATTTTAGAATTATAAAAATCTTTTAAACTAATACCAAAACCAATGCATAAATAGTAAATAGTTTGAGTAGTTGGAGTGTTACATCTAGATTTTATTATACTTCTTATAGTTGAAGGATTAATACCAGATTTTATTGCTAATTGATTAATATTCATATTTTTTTCAGTGCATAAATTAATAATTCTTTTGCGTATAGCAGTAGATAAATCCATTTGTAGACCTCCTTTTATAAATTTTATAAAATTGTATCAAAAAATAAAAAACAATATGCGTTAAAAATAACGCAAAAGGGTATTGACAAAAATAATTTTAAAAAGTATAATAAATTTGTAAAAAATCATAAGAAAAAAGAAAGGAGAAAAAACAAATGCAAAAAAGAGAGAAAGGTATTACATTGGTGGCACTCGTTATAACCATAATCATTTTATTGATATTGGCAGGAATATCAATATCAGCACTAACAAACCAAGGATTATTCACACAAGCACAAAATGCAAAAAATTTAACAGAGGAGAAAACAGCAGAGGAAAATGAAACATTGGCAAACTACTTAGAACAAATCGAAGCAATAACAGGAGGAAAACAAACATTAGCAAGTAAAGTACAACCAGGAGACTATGTAACATATACACCAGACGATGCAAACACAACAGATATATTAAGCGAATTAACGACATATTCAGGAAGTACAGCAAATACATCAAGTACATTAACACAAGAAGAAGGACTAAAATGGAGAGTGTTAGATGTAGTAGATGGAAAGGTAAGATTAATAAGTGCTACACCAACAACAAAAGTAACATTATCTGGCTATAATGGATATAATAATGCAGTATATCTATTAGATAAAACATGTAAAACACTATATAGTAAAAACGGATATTCAGAAAATGTACAAAATCTAAAAATAGAAGATATACAAAATAAAATGTCAACAGATTATAGTACAATAGATTCAGATTATGGACAACCATTTACACCAACAAATAAAAAATATCCAAGTATATTTGCACAAGAAGAAGGACAAACAGTAAATGGAGGAGCAACAGGAACATTAGGATTAAGCCAACAAACAACACCAATAAACCAAACAGACGTAAATACAGCAACATCATGGACAGTCAAATATACATATTGGAAGAAAACAATGGCAGAAAGTGACTTTACAAACCCAATATATTATAATTTATTTATAAATAATGGAAGTCCATATTCAACATATTGGATGTCATCACGTTGCGTCATTGCTAACTCTAACGGTGCTAGCTTCCGTGTGCGCGATGTGGGCTCTGGTAACGTGCGCGCTAACAGCTTGTATAGCTCTCTTGGCGACCCTAGCGGCGGTGCGTGTGCCCTTCGCCCTGTAGTAACTCTAAATTCTAATGTCCTAGTAAAATCAGGAGAAGGAACACCAGAATCAGCATATGAGATATAGGTGGTAGAGAGAAAAATGCAGTAAAAATACACCAAGAAGGCCTTTGGACTTCTCGGGATAACCGCGAATTTTAAACCCCAAGGAATATGAGTGTAACAAATATAGTAAAAAATATAAAACAAATACATCCAGAATATATAGCATTAATAAAGATAGGAAAGTTTTATTATAGTTATGGAAAAGATGCGTATATAATTTCATATATTTTCAATTACAAAATAAAAAAAGTAGAAGAAAATGTATGTGTATGCGCATTTCCTGTATCTGTAACCAAAAAAGTATTAGCAAAATTAGAAGAAAATAAAATTAATTATTTATTAATAGATAGAAGAAATAATTATGATGTAGATGAAAAATCTGATAATAAAAATCTAAATAAATATGATATTTTCTTTGAAAAAGCTAAAAAGTATATAAATTTAAAAAATAGAATAGATAATATTTATGATTACTTAATCTCTAATATGGAAAATGAAAAAGAACTTATAAAACAAATAGAAAACTTAATAAATGAAAGAAGAAAAATTTAAAATATTAAATTATATTAGAGAATTAATAGTAAACATAGATAAAAATATGGAAAACTTTCCTAAAAAAGATATAGAGCTAAAAAACAGAATAAGAAACAATAGTTATGATTTATTAGAATTAGCATATAAGGCTAATTCTACAACAAATATTGAAAATAAACAAAAACTATTAGAAGAAATAATAGCAAAAATAAAAATAATAGATTTTTTGTTAAATCTATGTTATGACAAGCAAATAATAAATTCAAAAAGATATGTAAAATTCGGAGAAAAAATAGATGACATTTTAAAATACACAATAGGTTGGATGAAGTCATTAAATAATAATTAATAAAATAGGGCATGGTTGAAAAGGTTGCGTTAATGCTAACTCTGACAATGCTAACTTCAATGTGCGTAATGTGAACTCTGGTAACGTGAACGCTAACAACTTGTATAACTCTAATGACAACCCTAACAGCAATGGGTATGCCCTTCGCCCTCATAGCTTCTATACACTGTGGTTATACAATTATAAATTGTATAAGAGATAATATAGAAACAAACCATGTCCTTTAGTTTAAAAAACTATAAAATAAAAAAAGATAAATATATTTGTGAGTAAAATAAAATTGAAAAGGAGTATATTTTAGAACTGTTTTTAGTAGTAAATATCATAGATTTACTACTTTTTGTTTTAAAATAAAAAAATATGAAAAGAAAAAATAATTTATATCAAGAAATTTGTAAAATGGAAAATATAATATCAGCATTTGATGAAGTATGTAAAAATGTAAAAAATAAAAACAAAGTACAAAACTATAAACAATATAAATGTATTTATATATCAAGAATATATAATATATTAAATAGTAAAACATATGAAGTTGGAAAATATAATGTTTTTACAATATATGACCCAAAACAAAGAAGAATAGTAAGCCAAAACTTACAAGATAAAGTTATAAATCATTTAGTAGCAAGACACATTTTATATCCATCAATAATGCCATGCTTAATAGACCAAAACGTGGCAAGTAGAAAAGGTATGGGAACACATAAAGGATTAGAATATTCAAAAGAATATAACAGAAAGTGTAAAATTAAGCATAAAGATTATTATATATTAAAATGTGATGTTTCAAAATTTTTTGCAAGTATAGATAAAGAAATATTAAAAGAAAAGCTAAAAAGAAAGATAAAAGATAAAGATGCAATAGACATAGTATTTAAAATAATAGATAGTGAAGAAAATGGTTTATGCATTGGAACAATGACAAGTCAAGCATTAGCTATATTTTATTTGAATGATTTAGACCATTACATAAAAGAAGTATTAAAAATTAAATACTATGTTAGATACCAAGATGATTTTTTATTATTTAATGAATCAAAAGAATATTTGAAATATTGTTTTGAAAAAATTAAAGATTTTTTAGAGAAAGAACATTTAAAGTTAAATGGAAAAAGTAGAATATATAAAAACACTAATAATTTTATATTTTTAGGTAGAAATAACAAAGGGAAATATGCAAGATATAGAAATATAAAACGAAAGATAAAGTATAGGAGATATTTGTATAATTGCAATAAAATAAATTTGATGCAATATATAAATACGATAGAATGTTATAAAAATATAACAAAAGTAAATAAATATTAGAAAAATTGCCTATTGCATTTTTCAAATTTATATGATAAAATACCCAAGTAATAAAAAGAAAACCACAGGGAGGAATTATAAATGGAAATAGTAAGAACAATATTAACAGTGATATATTTTATAATAGCACTAACAGTAATAGTATTAGCATTAATACAAACAAAGGAAGATTCAGGAATATCACAAACAATAACAGGATCTTCAACAAACAACTTCTATGAAAAAAACAAAGGTAGAACAAAAGAAGGAAAACAAAAAAGATTAATGATAATATCATCAATTGTATTTGCAGTTTTAACAATAGTATTAGGAATATTATATTTAGCATAAAAAGAAGCAAGTTTTAGCACTTGCTTCATTTTTGTTGTAGAATAACAAATAAAATGGTATAATAACACCTGAAGGGATGAAAAAAATGATAGATAAAAAAGATATTATTTTAGAATTTATGAAAGATGAAAATTACACTCCAATGAAAGCAAAAGAAATAGCAATAATATTAGGAGTACCAAAAAAAGAGTATAACCAATTCATACAAATTTTAAAAGAGTTAGAAGAAAACTACAAAATAGTAAAAAATAAAAAGAACAGATATAGGATAATAGGAGAAAATTTTCAAGAAGGGATATATAGAAAAAATCAAAAAGGATTCGGATTTGTTAAAATAGAAAACCAAGAAGATGAAATATATATATCAAAAGAAAATTCATTAAGAGCATTAAATGGAGATAGAGTTTTAGTAGAAATAATAGAAGAAAAAAATAAAATAAAAAATGCAGAAGGAAAGATTAAAAAAATTATAAAACATGAAAAAGATACAGTAGTTGGAACATTTCAAAAAAGTGAAAATTTTGGATTTGTTGTACCAGATGACAAAAGTTTAGGAACAGATATATTTATATCAAAAAGCAATTTTGGAAAAGCAAGAAATGGGCACAAAGTATTAGTTCAAATAACAAAATATCCAGAAAAAGGGAAGAATGCAGAAGGAAAAATAATAGAAATATTAGGAGACCCAAACCAAGCTGGTGTAGACATGCTATCACTAATAAAAGAATACAACTTACCATCCACATTTCCTGAACAAGTTGTGGAAGAAGCAAAGAAATTTGGCGATAAAATAGACCCAAAAGATATACCAAATAGAGTAGACTGCAGGGGAGATATAATTTTTACAATAGATGGAGAAGATGCAAAAGATTTAGATGATGCAGTAAGAGTTACAAAATTAGAAAACGGAAATTATAAATTAGATGTGCATATAGCAGATGTAAGCTATTATGTAAGAGAAGGAAGTTTGTTAGATAAAGAAGCACAAATAAGAGGAACAAGTATATATATGCTTTCAAGAGTAATACCAATGCTTCCAAGAGAATTATCAAATGGAATATGTAGCTTAAACGCAGGAGAAGATAGATTTACATTATCATGCTCAATGGAAATAGATTCAAAAGGAAAAACAATATCAGTAGAAGTTTATAAAGGAATAATAAATGTAACTGAAAGAATGAATTATCATGATGTACAAAAAATATTAGACAAATCAGATGAACAAGTACTAAAAAAATACGAAAAATATATTGCAGATTTTGAACTAATGGCAGAACTTGCAACTATTCTAAAAAATAGAAGATTAGAACAAGGATATCTAAATTTAGACATACCAGAAAGCAAAATAGATTTAGACCAAGATGGAAGAGCAATCAATGTAGGAAAATATGAAACAAGTTTTAGTAATGAAATAATTGAACAATTTATGCTTAGTAGCAATGAAGCAATAGCAGAAAAATTTTATTGGTTAGAAGCACCATTTATTTACAGAGTACATGAAGACCCAGATATAGACAAAGTAAAAGATTTAAATAAATTTTTATTTAACTTTGGACTAAAAATAAAAACTACAAATGATAAAGTATATCCAACAGAAGTATCAAAAATACTAGAAGAAATAAAAGGTAAAGAAGAAGAAAAAGTAGTATCAACTTTAATATTAAGAACATTAAAAGTTGCAAAATACGAATCAGAAAATAAAGGACACTTTGGAATAGCAAGTAAATATTATTGCCATTTTACATCACCAATAAGAAGATATCCAGACTTATTTATACACAGAATAATATCAAAATACTTAGAAGAAAATTATGTTGTAGATGAAAAATGGATAGAAGAATACCAAGAAAAAGCGACACAAAGGGCAACTTCTTCATCAGAAAGAGAAAAGGTAGCAACAAAAGTTGAAAGAGACAGCGAAGATTTGAAAAAAGCTGAATATATGGAAAACAAAATCGGAGAAGAATACGAAGGAATTGTATCATCAGTTACTCAATTTGGAATTTTTGTTGAACTTGAAAATACAGTTGAAGGCTTAATTAGATTTGAAAATTTAGGCGATGAATACTTTATTTATGATGAAGAGAGAAAGAGATTAATTGGAGAAAGAACGAATAAGACTTATAAAATTGGAGATAAAGTTAAAATCAGAGTTATTTCAGCTAATAAAATGCTAAGACAAATTGATTTTGAAATCATAGATAAAAATAGGGATTAGGGACCATGTCTTTAATTCCTATTTTCATCTAAAAAATACTATAATATTTGCAAACACAACTCCTAAAATAGAAAAGCAAATAACAGCAATTCCACCAGATTTATTATTTTCAGTATTAATTTCATATATTCCATAAAAAATAGTTTTAATCAAAATAAAAATAGTAACAGCAATAAAAATAAAATGATATAAAAAATTCATGCTAACCTCCATAAAAAAATTGATTAAGGACTGTCCCTTTATCCCTTCAAAAAGGGATTTTTAGGAACGTCCCCAAATCCCCCCCAATGCTATTTTTAAGTCTGAGTCAATAAAAATCCAGAATCCATAACAGTATTAACTTCAACATCGAAAGTACAATTCTTATAATTATCTAACCAATTATAATTATCAAATTCAGTAGATGTACTAAATTTAGAAAGAGCATATGATCCAAACCCATTTATATCGCTTTCGAAGACTGTAGAAGTCTTATATAGATAGCTAGAAAACTGACTTTCTAAATAATTATTGCACGAATTTGAAATAGAATTTAGTACATCAATATTAAGATATTGAGAGTCTCTACTCATAGAATAAATCTTTCCAGAAAACTCTAATTTCATTTTTATATAAGGAGCACCATTAACAAAAGATACATCAATATTATGAGTAGTATTAGGTGTTAGATAAATATCAATTTTAGAATTAATTTCTTGTGGATCTGGAATAGAAACAAGAAAGCTATCAACACTTTCTTTTAGATTTAAAAAGCAAATTGTTTCAATAGCATTTAATTCACCAACAAGTTCAGCATTTTTAAATACAGCAAGACCAATATTTTGAGTTTCTCTTTCACCTGTTATTGGACTTTCATCTATACTACCTAAAATTGCATAAGGAGAACAATAATTACAAACTAATGCATTAAAAAAATCACCAATAGTTGCATTACAAGTATATCCGGTGTACTCACTAGTATTAGGAAAAATTTCATAATATTTTGGAATTAAATTTTCCAAACTTGGAACAGAATTTTCTATATAATATTTAGTATTACATTTACTAACAACAATATTAGCAGAAGGCCTTACTTGTACTTCATTTATCAAGGAATAGACTTCATCAGAAATTCCTTCTTTTGCTAATTCCTCTGAAAAAATAATGAGTTTACAATGAGAAAGATTAACTTTTCTTCCCAAATATGCATTCATTAGATTTATTCCATTTGTTATAGAAGAACAGTCTACACTATTTAGTACAGGAGTTGTTTCTACTGACCCCTCACCACTAGGGGAAGGTGCTAAAAATTCAAAAGTTACTTTTAATTTGTTGGAGTCAGATTTATCAATTCCTATTGCAATAGCAAATGCAGAATTATCTATATTAAGAGAATTGTATGATGCAGAAAAACTAGAAACAAATATAATAATTAATACTATTGTAAAAATTTTTTTAAATATATTACTAATTTTTCTCACCTACTTTCTTCTTTTTTAAATTAGCTAAAATTAATATTATTATACCTAAAACAAAACCTACAGCAATTCGAAGATATCTATAAATATCAGTTTCAAACAAATTAGAAATAGCATAGTTTTTTGGGATTAAGGAAACTGCAAATATTAATATTGTAAAGATATTCAACATAGGTCTTATATCAGATAAATTAAACATTTTATTAAAAATATGTGTTGAAAATTTACAAGTTATGCTCAAATAACAACAAAAAGAAATAATCCAAATTAATAGAAATACAGATTCAAACCTTTGAAAGAATGAACTAAATTCTATATGTCTAGCAGCTGAAAATAATGGCATTATTTCATCTGTTGTTATAAAAAAAGAAAACATTAAAAGCAATGTAGCAACACATAAAAATATAAAAGCACCAGTAGAAATAACTGAGATTACAGCTATTTTCTTAAACTTTTCAGGTTCTTTTAGCATAGGAGGCAAGAAATATAAATAACAAATACCACCAAAAGCACCAATATTTCTAAGTCCTAATACAAAAGTATTATAAAAACCATCTCCTAAAATGGGAAAAATTCGTCTAAAAGAAAAATTATTTAAATTACCAAAAAATAAAAAAACTACACTTATTAATACTAAAGGGAAAACTATTGATGAGGCATTTAAAGTTGCATTAAAACTTAATCTGTTTACTAAAGTGATAGCAATAATAAACATCAAAATAACAAATACATATTTAGTTAAAGGATAATAAACAACTACTAAACCTTCACAAAAATTTCTTAACATCATACTAGAACTAATTATAAAATACGCTATAAAAAGTCCTCCAACAATATTTTTAAAAACATTACCACCTAAAAAGTTTGAAATATCTAAAATATCTAAACCAGGAAACTTTTTAAATAATTTACAAACAAGTAAAATAATAAACAAAACAATAATTGTATTATAAAGTATATTTAATAAGGTAGCAGATTTAGTCTCATTTATAAAAGTTCTAGGCAAAGAACTAGTAATATATGAAATTACTATTGAAAGTGTTAGCATAATAGCACTTACAGTACTGATTTTTTGATTTGTCATTTTTCCCTCCACTTCATAGAAATATGCTCTTGTTTTTTAACTCTTTTTGTACCAAGAAATACTGATCTATCTTCTCTTTTCCATATAGGAGGAAGTACAATACCAGCATTTTTTGAATTTTTTATATGAGAATATGGAGTAGAATAAGCGACACCAAAAGACTGCATATCACATATCATACAAATATAAACAAAAAGCCCAGTACCAATACCTAAAAATCCAGCAGCATAACCAAGTAAAATAAATAAAAATCTAAAAACTCTTAAATGAAAACTAAAAGTATAATCAGGAATCGCAAAAGAGCTTAAAGCTGTTATAGCAACTATAATAATTAAAATTGGGCTTACAATACCAGCACTTACAGCAGCTTGACCAATAACCAAAGCACCAACAATACCAATTGTAGAACCAATAGCAGAAGGAACTCGAAGGCTGGCTTCTCTAATAATTTCAAAAGAAATTTCCATTATCAAAATTTCAAATATAATAGGAAAAGGAACACCTTCTCTAGCAGCTAAAATAGAGTATAGCAATTCAGTCGGAATAATTTCTATATGAAAACTAGTTATAGAAACGTATAATCCAGGTAAAAGAAGTGCAAAAAAAGAACAAATTATTCTAATAGCTCTCAAAAAATTTGCAAAAATACTTTTTAAATTTCTATCCTCAGGAGAAGTTAAAAAATCAATCATAATTGCAGGCAAAATTAAAGCATAAGGAGAGCCATTTACTAGAACAACAACTCTACCTTCTAAAAGATGTTGAACAGCATTATCAGGCCTTTCAGTAGAAATAGCTTTTGGCAAACCTAATGAATTGTTATCACTTATTAGTTGCTCTAATTGACCAGATGACAAAATAGAATCTACATCTAAATTATTAATTCTATATTTAACTTCAGCAACTAAATCACTATTTGCAATATTGCTCATATAACACACAGCACATTTTGTTTTAGTTATTTTACCAACTTCTAAACCTTCTATAACTAGACTCTCATTATTCATAAAACGGCGCAATAAAGATGTATTAGTACGAATATTTTCAACAAAGGCCTCATGAGAACCTTTTATAACAATTTCATTTTCAGGTTTATCAATACTTCTTTGCTTAAAACCTTTAACATCAATATCAAAAGCAACATTAAGAGTATCAACGAAAAGAGCACAATTTCCAGAATTGACACCAGAAAAAATATCTTCGAAAGAAGACTGATGTTCCACATTATTTTGAGGAATTAAACAATTTTCTACACAATCTGCTAAATTGAACTTTTTAACTTTTCTAACTGTAATATTATTTGTGGATGACTCGGAAATAACACGATTTTGTTCACTATTAAAAAGATTATTTTTATTTCTCATCATTAAAGGCTCTAGAACAAAATCATTTAAAACTTGAGAATCAACCATACCATCTATATAAAGTAAAAAAGCTTTATATTGCTTTCCTCTTGCATTTAAAATAAATTCACGAGTTACAATATCACTATTAATTAATAAATTATATTTAGTTTTAATATAATCTAGATTTTCGTCCAGATTTGTAAAAACATTTGGTGATTCATCAGGAATTTGCTTATTATCTTGAGCTGTATTTTTTTCATGATTATCTGGCAAAGAAAATTGATATGAATCTTTTGGGGTATAGCCAAATGTATTAGTTAGAATATCTTTTATTTTCATATTTTCTCCCAATTAAAATGTTAATTAATGTTAGTATTATCAAAAAAAATGAAAATATACTAGTTTTTAACAGCAAAAAATGTTATAATAAAATCACATATGCATGAAAGAGAGTGGATGAAAATGAAAAAAATAATATCATTCATAAAAACAATAATAATGCTAATACTGATAGGAATATTGGGCTATATAGGAATAATAATGTATAATGAAATAACAAAAACAGATATAGTAGGAGAAGTACAAGAATTTGTATCAAATATCACAATATCAAGTGGAGGGATAGATACAAATATAAAAACTCCAGAAATATTAGAAACTACAGTAGAAACAATATCACCAAATGATGAAATAATAGATTATAGTAATAGTAAAATAGATAAATATTTATATAATCAATTGGACGAATACTCAAAAATAATATATAATGCAATGGAATCTAATAAAGAGAACATGAAAACAGGAACATATGAGATAAATCTTGGAACTGAATTTTCTTCGTTACTTTCTCAAAGTAATGGAGAAGAACTGCTAGGAGAATATTATCAATCAGCAATAGAGGCATATACATATGATAATCCAGATGTATTTTACATAGAATTTTCAAAATTGTATTTAAATATTGAAACTACTACAAGAGGAAACAAAAAAACTTATAGAGTATTTATAAATGCAGGAAATAATACAGATTATTTAACAAGTGAATTTTCATCAAAAGAAAGAATTGATGCAGCCTTAAATGAAATTGAAAATATAAAATCATATTTTGTTATCAATAAAAAAGCAGATGCATATGAAAATATTAAATTAGTACATGATTATTTAGTGGAAAGTATAGAATATGACCAATCAATATCATTGTCTAATATATATGACTTATATGGAGCGCTTATAAATAAGAAAAGTGTTTGCGAAGGGTATGCAAAAGCTTTTAAATATTTGATGGATTCAATGAATATACCATGTATAATAGTGTCTGGAAAAGCAACTAATTCAGAAGGAAATACAGAAAATCATGCTTGGAATTATGTGCAAATAAATAATGCTTGGTATGCAATAGACTGTACATGGGATGATCCTATTTTAATAGGTTCAGGCTATTTAAGTAATTCATCGAAGTATAAATATTTTCTAAAAGGAGCAGATGAATTTAATAAAACACACGTGCCAGACGGACAATTTACAGAAGGGGGAAAAGTGTTTGAATATCCAACTTTGAGCATGAATAATTATTAATAAAAATTTAAAAGCCGAATTTGGCAGACGAAAATTTCAAAGAAATTTTTGGATGACGATGAACGAGCAAAGCGAGAGAAAGGAATATAAAATGTCATTAAAAGATAAAATACCGAATTTACCAAATTTATCAAAAATTGGAGCAAATAAAATAAAAGTATATGCATTTGTAGGACCATCAGGAACAGGGAAAAGCTATAGAGCACAAATGGTAGCAAGTGAAAAAAATATAAAATTTATAATAGATGATGGACTGCTAATAATGGATAATCAAGTAATAGCAGGAGAATCAGCAAAAAAAGCACCAACTAAAATCGAAACTGTAAAGCATGCACTGTTTTATAAAGAGGAAGAAAAACAAGAAATATTAAAAGCATTTAAAAAGTATAAACCAGAAAGCATTTTAATACTTGGTACTTCAGATGGTATGGTGCAAAAAATAGCAGCAAATTTAGGGTTGCCAGAAATTTCTGAAACAACATATATTTCAGATGTAGCAACACAAGAAGAAATGGAGACAGCAAGAAGAATAAGGGTAACAGAGGGAAAACACGTAATACCAGTACCAACATTTGAAATAAAAAAAGACTTTTCAGGATATTTATTAGATCCACTTCAAATATTTAAAACAAAAGGAAGAGGAAATAAACCATATATATCAGAAAAGTCAATTATAAGACCAACATTTAGCTATTTAGGAAATTTTACAATTTCAGATACAGTGTTTAGACAAATATTAGAGTATCTAGTTTCAAAGACACCAGGTATATATAAAGTACAAAAAATCAGAGTAGCAAATTTTGGCGAGGGTGCAAAACTTTATATGGAAGTTACTGTGGTATATGGCTTTAATGTTATTGATGGAATTAATGAATTCAAAAATAAAGCTAAAAAGGAAATTGAAAAATTGACTGCTATGAATGTTGAAGAATTTGAAGTTGTTGTTAAAAATATTTATGTGCCAGAAAGTGAATAGAAGTCGGAGGTCAGAGGTCAGAAGTTAGAGGTTAGAAGTTGGATGTCGGGAGTAGATGTTTGAGATATGAGAAAGGATGAGTTATAAGAATGAAAGAGGTTTTGAAAAAAATAGAAAGAGGAATAGTAAAAGGTGCAATTTGGATTTATTGTAAAATTGTTTATAGATTTGAATTAGTTGGAAAAGAAAATATACCAAAAGAAGGGGCTGTAATTATTTGTGGAAATCACAGAAGCTTTTTGGATCCGCCTCTAATAGAAGTAACAACAGGAAGATATACAAGATTTTTAGCAAAAGAGGAATTGACAAAAAATAAATTTTTAGCTTTTTTAGGATATATATTTGATGCAATTTTAGTAAAAAGAGATTCTAAAGAGGTTAAAGCATTAAAAGAATCTTTACAAACTTTAAAAAATGGTGATTGCTTAGCGTTATTTCCAGAAGGAACTAGAAATGGTTTGGCAAAAGGGGAAAAAGTGAAAGATGGTGCTGCATTTTTTGCAGTAAGAAGCGGAGCACCTGTTGTGCCTTGTGGAATAAAAGGTGGAGAAAAAGGTAATAGAAAAGTTACTATTACATATGGTAAACCACTTGATTTTAGTGAATACAAAGGTAGCAAGGATAAAGAAATCTTAGATAAGGTTACTGATGAAATTATGGGGAATATTTTGGAACTTGCAAAATAAATATAAAATTCAAACTCGTAAATTAACATAAAAATGTCAAAATTAACATAAAAATGTCAAAATCGTTTGACATTTTTTTGATTTAGTAGTATAATTTTAAAGTTAAGTGAGCTCTTAGCGAAGAATGAGCGTTAGAGATAACTTATACAACTGAACAAAGCGAAGTTGTAAACATATAATTATAATATAAAATAAAGGGGTAATAAAAATGAACAACAAAAATATAAGAAACATAGCAATAATAGCACACGTAGACCATGGAAAAACAACATTAGTAGACGCATTACTAAGACAAAGCCATGTATTTAGAGAAAATGAACAAGTACAAGAAAGAGTAATGGACTCAAATGACCAAGAAAAAGAAAGAGGAATAACAATACTTTCAAAAAACACATCAGTAATGCATGGAGATATCAAAATAAACATAGTTGATACACCAGGACATGCTGACTTTGGAGGAGAAGTAGAAAGAGTTTTAAAAACAGTTGATGGTGTTTTACTTTTAGTTGATGCATTTGAAGGAGCAATGCCTCAAACAAGAGAAGTTTTGAAAAAATCCTTAGCATTAGGCCTAAAACCAATAGTTGTAATAAACAAAATAGATAGACCAGGAGCAACACCAGAAAAAGTAGTTGACCAAGTAATTGAATTATTTATTGAATTAAATGCAACAGATGAACAATTAGACTTCCCAGTTGTATATGCATCAGCAAAAAATGGAATAGCAAAAATGGATTTAGCAGATGAAACAACAGACTTATCATGTTTATTTGAAACAATAATAAATACAATAGAAGCACCAAAATGTGAATTAGAAGGACCAGCACAAATGCTAGTTTCAAACATAGATTATGATGATTATGTTGGAAGAATTGGTGTAGGAAGAATTGAAAGAGGAACATTCAAAGTTGGAATGCCTGTAAGCATATGTGGTAAAGAAGAAAAAATAACACAAGGAAGAATTGCAAAATTATATACACATGTTGGACTTAAAAAAGTAGAAGTAGAAGAAGCAGGAGCAGGAGATATAATCGAATTTGCAGGAATATCAGATATCAATATAGGTGACACAGTATGTGATTTCGAACATCCAGAAAAAATACCATTTGTTGATATAGATGAACCAACAGTAACAATGACATTTAGCGTAAATAATGGGCCATTTGCAGGAAGAGAAGGACAATTTGTAACATCAAGACATATAAGAGATAGATTATATAAAGAACTAGAAAGAAACGTATCATTAAGAGTAAAAGATGGAGAAACACCAGACTCTTTTGAAGTATCAGGAAGAGGAGAACTTCACTTATCAGTATTAATTGAAACAATGAGAAGAGAAGGATTTGAATTACTAGTTTCAAGACCAAAAGTTATATTTAAAGAAATTGATGGTGTTAAATGCGAACCAATAGAATTACTAGTTGTAAATGTACCAGATGACTGTGTAGGAAATGTTATAGAAAAATTAGGAAGAAGAAAAGCTGAAATGACAAACATGGAACCTGCAGAAGCTGGACATACAAAAGTAGAATTTAGAATTCCAGCCAGAGGAATAATTGGATATAGAACAGAATTCCTTACAGACACAAAAGGCGAAGGAACAATGAATCACATATTTGATTCATATGAACCATATAAAGGAGACATTCAATCTCGTGTTAGAGGAACAATAGTAGCATTTGAAGCAGGAAAATCAATTACTTATGGACTATACAATGCACAAGACAAAGGTGATTTATTTATTGGACCTGGTGTAGATGTTTATGAAGGAATGATAGTTGGATTAAATTCAAGAGGAGAAGACTTAGCAATAAATGTATGTAAAGAGAAACATTTAACAAATACTAGAGCATCTGGTTCAGATGAAGCATTAAGACTAGTTCCACCAATTCAAATGTCACTTGAAAAAGCTATTGAATTTATCCAAGATGATGAATTAGTTGAAATAACACCAAAATCAATTAGATTAAGAAAGAAAATATTAGATTCTAAAGAAAGAGAAAGAGCAAATAGAAATAAATAAAAAGGAGTTATAATAAATTGAGAAATATTGACCAAATTAAAAACAGTGGAAAGCGTACTATTCCAGGATTAGCTGCACTAAAAATACAGTGGGAATCAGATATAGAAAAGAAACAAAATAATGAGCTAACAGAAACAAGAGATTCTTCAAACAGAAAATATATAAGAAACAAAATAATAGAATATATAAAAACTGGATTAACAAAACAAGAAATAGTAGAAGAAATATTAAAAGACCCAATTATAAAAGAGTTTGAATATCTTACAAAAAGCGGAACAAAAATTGAAGTATTTGTTAAAAATTGGACTGAAGATGCTATTAAAAAGGCTAATAGTAAAGACGAAAAAACAAGATAAAAGTTAGGCTTAAAAGTCTGACTTTTTTAAATAAAATAAAGTAGAGGGAAAAATGAATAAAAAAGAACTAGAAAAAATAAAACAAAAAGCACTAGAAGAACATATACCAATAATAATGGATGACACTTTAGAAGTAATAGAAAAAGAATTAAAAAGCAACCCACCAAAAAGAATACTAGAAATAGGAACAGCAGTAGGATACTCAGCAATGTGCTTTTCAGAATTTTTAGATGAAGGTGGAAAAATAGACACAATTGAAAGAGATGAAGAAAGAATAAAAGAAGCAAAAATAAATATCAAAAATGTTGGAGTTGAAGATAAAATTAACATATATGAAGGAGATGCGATAGAAATACTACCAACACTAAATGAAAAATATGATATGGTATTTATAGATGCAGCCAAAGGAAAATATCCATTCTTTTTAAAAGAAGCATTAAGAATGATAAATGAAAATGGAATTATTTTTGCAGACAATATTTTATATAAGGGATATGTAATGAGTGATTACAACAAACACAAACAAAGAACTGCAGTAAGAAATTTAAGAGAATACATAAAAGAAGTATCTGAAAATCCTAATTTAGAAACAGAAATACTAGAAGTTGGAGATGGACTTGCAATAAGTAGAATAAAATAAAAAGAAAACAGTCGTTTCATAATAAGAATGAAACGACTGTAAAAGATTAGAATGTTTTTTGGCGTTGTAAAATACTCAATCCACTCTCAAGACCAATGAAATCAAATACATGCTCACTCATCACACCATAACCCTCCATATGAATTTGTGTTCTATCGAACACAATATCAGCATCTGAATATCTCTTCTGCTTATAAAAGTCATGACCAGCGCTATCAGAACTTTCAGCTAACATATGCATAGCTAATGTGCGAATCTGAACTTCGAAACATTTGCCAGACACATCCCGAAACGCCACATGAAGTGATTGATATCCATTTTTCTTCGGATGAACGATATAGTCTTTAACTAAATGTTTATAGTTTTCCTCCAAAAAAGAATGGTCAGGAACAAGAATATTCAAATCCTCATTAGAAAAACCTTCAGTTTCAAAGACTTCAGTAGCTTCACAAGGAGTAAAGCCCTGCAAAATCATAAAATCTATAAGATTTTTCATAAGAGAATAAGCTGTTTCTATCAATTCCATGGAATGATCATCACCAAACAATATAATCCTAAAAGCAAGCAAATCTCTAAAGTCATCAAGAGACTTATTTTTAGATAGATACAGAATATTTTTCTTTTCTGTACTTATAGCAGCCTTCCGACGTCCTTCGAGATAGAATTTTAAATTAGGATAATTCTTTTCAATCATTGAATAAGTCCTATTGAAAATCTTGCGTATTGTGGATAAAAACTTCTTGTCGACAATTACATTCCGATATTCCTCGAGTTTGTTTGCGTGAAGTATATCTTCAATGTCTTTTGACTTTCTGAGACTAACTTCATATTTCTTAAGAGCCTCTGGAATTGTAGAAGACTCATACAAAAATGGTACAAATGCGTTTTTTTCCATTTTGATACTTCCTTTCTTTTTTTATAAAGTTACATATTAATATTATATCATAAAATCAAGAAAAATCAAACAATTTACATAAAATTAATTGACAAGATAGAAATTAGCTAATATAATTATATATATTATCAAAACGGAGAAAAAAGATTATATATATTTTTAAATTAAAATTATAGAAGAAAGTCATAAAAACAAGAAATTAAAAAAGCTTATTTTATGATGAATAAAAAGAAAAGGCAGGGATTATAAATATGAAAAAAATAGAACTATTAGCACCAGCAGGCTCATTTGAAAAAGCAAAAACAGCATTCAAATATGGAGCAGATGCAGTATATTGTGGAACATCATCATTATCATTAAGAACAAGAGCAGACATGGATAACAATGACTTAATAAAAACAATAGAATATGCACACAGCATCGGAAAAAGAGTACATGTAACATTAAACATTTTTGCATGGGACGAAAAATACGAAGAAATAATAGAAATGGCAAAAATATTAAATGAAGTAAAACCAGATGCCATAATTGCAGCAGATGGAGGAGTTATAGAAACATTAAAACAATATGCACCAAATGTACCAATACATGTAAGCACACAAGCAAATATAGTCAGCTTACATGATGCTAACTTCTGGTATAAAAATGGAGCGAAAAGAGTAATAATGGCAAGAGAAATAAATAAAGAACAATTAAAATATATAATGGAAAATAAACCAAAAGACCTAGAATTAGAAATGTTTGGACATGGTTCAATATGTTTTGCATTTTCAGGAAGATGCTTTTTAAGTGATTTCTTATGTGGAAGAAGTGCAAACCTAGGAGACTGTGCACAAAGTTGTAGATGGTCATACAATTTATATGCAGAGGAAAAAAATAATCCAGGTCAGCTTATGCCAATAGAAGAAAGTGAATATGGAACAAGTATATTTTCATCAAAAGACTTATGCCTAATAAAAGAAATTCCAGAAATAATCAATATGGGAATAGACAGTTTAAAAATAGAAGGCAGACTAAAAACAGAATATTACATAGCAAGTGTAATAAATGTATACAGAAATGCAATTGATGATTACATGAAAGACCCAGAACACTATGACTACACAAAATATCTAAAAGAAATAGAAAAATCAAAAACAAGAGAATTTACTACATTTTATTTTAATGATAGAAATAATAAAGATATACAAGATTTAAGTGGAAGACAATATAATGACAAATACGAATTTGGTGGAAAAATATTAGAATATGAAGAAGAAAAATCTACAATAGAAATAAAGAATAAATTAATGGTAGGAGATACTATTGAGATAATAATTCCAAATAGGCTAGAACCAGAAACATTTAAAATTGAAAAACTTTGGGATTACGAAACTGAAGAAGAAATTGATAGCATAAGCCCAGGAGTTAAAGGTCAAAAAGTATTTATGAAATTACCAATTAAATGTGAAGAAGGATGGATATTAAGAAGACAAAAATGAACGAGAGAGGAAACCAATAGGGACGTTGTTAATTTGTTGAAAATTTTCAACCGATTAACAACGTCCCTATTGGTTCCCTCTCTCGTTCATTTTTTAATTATTGTCTTCTAATAATAAATCTAAAACTTTAGGATATATTTTAGAAGCATTTTTATTCCAATTATCTACAATCTTTTTTGCTCTTTCACGAGAACCTGCAAAAGTTTTTACTTCAAATATTGTTTCATTTTTTTCAATAACTCTACATTTTATAATATAATCATCTTCACTTCTAGGAATAAATTCAGCTACAATAGAAGTTTCGCTAGCAATAGAAGCAAACTCTTCTTTAAAAATATTATCAGCTTTCAATTTTAATATTCCTGGAAGCACATCAATTGTAAGAGAAAGTGCGTTTTTTCCTTCGCTTGTTATTTTTAGAACAGATTCTTCTTCATCTTTAGTGAATATACCAACTAATTTGGAATCCATTAAATCAGTTAAAACCTCTTTAAAATAAAAGTAATTAACATCATTTATAGAAGCAATAATTTTATATAATCCATCATTTAAAATACCATCAGGGATTTTGTTTAAAGTATATAAAATTAAAACTTTATTCTCAGCCAAAGTAGTAGTATTATCTGAACTAGACATTTTATAACACTCCTTTCGCTTATTGCATATTAAAAATTTTGTCACTTACTATAAATTAGAAATAATTTACAGAACTTTTGAGAATTATATCACAAAAAATACAAAAAGTAAATTTTTTTACAAAAATCTGTTTAAAAAATTAAAAAACAGTTATATAATTATAAAGTGGTGAAAAATTAAATTTTCAAACTATCTAAAGAAAGGAAGGATATAAAAATGAAAAAAGGAAAAGTTGTGTTAGTAGGAACTGGATTTGTAGGAATGAGTATGGCATACTCAATGTTAAATAGAGGTGGAGTTAATGAACTAATATTAATAGATATAGATCAAGATAAAACAAAGGGAGAAGAAATGGATTTATCTCATGGATTACCATTTGCTCCACAAAAGATGGTCATAAAAGCAGGAGATTATGAAGAGTGCAAAGATGCACAAGTAATTGTTATTACAGCAGGAATTGCACAAAAACCAGGACAAACAAGACTAGAATTAGTAGAAACAAATACTAAAATAATGAAAGACATAACAAAAAATATAATGAAAAGCGGATTTAATGGAATAATAATAGTTGCAAGCAACCCTGTAGATTTAATGACATATGTGGTTTCAAAAGTATCAGGACTTCCAAAAAATCAAGTATTTGGTTCAGGAACAGTTTTAGACACAGCAAGATTACGCTATATTATATCAGACTATTTAAAAGTATCAAGCAAAAATATTCATGCATATATAATGGGAGAACATGGAGACTCATCATTTGTACCTTGGGAACATGCTTATGTTGGATGTAAAAAAATTAAAGATGTTATGAAAGATGGAAAACATCCTATGGAGGATTTGAATAAAATACATCAAGATGTTGTAAATGCTGCATATGAAATTATTGATAAAAAGAAAGCTACTTATTATGGAATAGGTATGGCATTGAGTAAAATAGTTAAATCAGTTTTGGATAATGATAATTCAATTTTAACAGTTTCTACTTATTTAAAAGATGGTCAGTATGGACAGGATGATATATTTATTGGAGTGCCTGCTATTATTAATAGTAATGGTGTAAGAGAATTATTACAACTTGAATTAAATGCCGAAGAACAAGAAAAACTTGATAATAGTTGTAAGATAATAAAAGAAATAAGAGAAGAAAGTATAGACAAGATAATAAATGAATAAAATTTTACAATTCACAGCTCTAAATAGTTCGCCTATAGAAGTTGGTATTATTTATTTTTTAATATTAAATGACTCTTTACTTAAATTAAAATATTCTAAGCTCTATCTTTGGCACCCTTTCTGTGCTGATTTTCTTTTAGAAAATCACACGAACATTTTCCAAAGATTTCGATAAGAATATCTAAATTTACTTCAGTCACACATTTAATATTAAAAAATAAATAATACCAACTTCTATAGGCTACTCTATATTAACAAGTTGTGAACAATAATAAATAGAAAAAATTAACATAAAAAAATGTTTAAAAAATGTTGACTTCATAATATAATTATGATAATATAAAGAAGTACTTGGCGATTAGATAAAAATAGTGTGAAAAAAATTTTGAAAAAATTTAAAAAACCTATTGACAAGAATCGACAAGATATGATAATATAAAAAAGTACTTTGCGAGACGGACAAAAAAGAACAAAACAAATGAGTAAATTAGTAATAAATTAAGCAGAAATATGAACATTAATTACTAATTTTTATTTTGACAAAAAACTTTTAAAAAACTCTTGACAAAGTAAAAAAGTTTGTAGTATAATACAAATTGTTCACTAACAAAAAGAGAACAAAAAAGTACATTGAAAAGTAAACAGTAAATCCTTTAGAGAATAAACCGAAGCGGT
>CAMCQH010000008.1 GCA_945877035.1 uncultured Clostridium sp.
AATATTGAGGCAGAAAACTTTCAAAGTTTTCCACCCCAACTATTGACATTCAGCCAAAATATTTTAAAGGACTGTCCCCTATTCCCTCTAAAAAGGGATTTTAAGGAACGTCCCTAAATCCCTCCTAGATTTCTCTTATTTCTTTTTAGGTTTAAAAGCAAAAAACTTGCTAATAAAGAAATTTAAAACAACAACTATAACAGTTACAGCTAATTTACTTATCATTTCTGGTATTGCTGTTTTAAATAAAATCCAACATCCTACAAATTCTATTACCATGGTAACTGCTCTTCCAGCAATAAATTTGCAAAATTCTTCAAATTTTTCTTTTATATTTTTTGCTTTTGAATGAAATACTAAATTTTTATTAGTAACATATGCAAATAGTACAGCAATTACTATTGCAATAAAATTAGATAAATTTTCTTCCCATCCCACTAATTTGCTTAAAATATAAAATGATACAAAATTTACTATAGTTGTTAATACTCCAAATACTAAATATAGTATTACTTCTTTTGTACAAAATTTTTTTATTAATTCTTTTATTTTTTCCATTTGTTTAATTCCTTTTTTTATTTTCTTTTTTTGAATTAATAACTTTAATTATAATCACTATTGCTACTATTATACCCACTATTCCTATTATTAGAAAAAGTTTTTGATTTTTTTCTTCTGCTCCTGTTTTATCTTTTTGAGAATATACTTCAACTATTGCATTTTCATTATCTTCAACTGTGTCATTAACTATTATATTTTCTGTTTCGTCTGTTTTGTCTGTTTCATCTGTTTCTTTTTTTTCTTCATCTACTTTTTCAAATGATATTTTATATGTTCTTACACTTCCTGATTCAGCGGTAACATCAATCCTGAATTCACTTTGGTTATCTTCTATTTTTATATTACCACTCCCACTAATTTTAGCTTTATCATCAAAAGCTTTAGCTGTTATTGTTACATTACTATCTGTTATAGGCTTATCTATTT
The DNA here is from genome assembly GCA_945877035.1 of uncultured Clostridium sp. Taxonomy (GTDB): domain Bacteria; phylum Bacillota; class Clostridia; order TANB77; family CAG-508; genus CAG-269. The sequence continues at coordinate 988 of CAMCQH010000008.1, forward strand.
TATAATCTACTGTTTGTTTATCAAACTCTGGAGTTAATTCATAGCCTTCAATTTTTAAACTTTCTAAATAATTGTTGTTTGATTTTGTTGTATCAAATTTTTCATCCTGATTTTCCACTAATTTTTCATTTTCTTTTTCTGCATCTTCATCACTATAATCTGCAAATCCTCTACTACTATTAGGATTTGCAGATACAATGTTATAATTTATCATAACACATGTAGTTGCTATTATTAAAATAATTAAAAATTTTATTTTCTTTTTCATAATTCCTCTTTTCTAAATTGGTTGCAAGTATTTTCCTGACATATATCCTACTGTTCCATCTTGTAAACGTACTTTATGCCAATCTGTATTTATTCCTCTTTCTAAAGATACTACTATAGTTCCTTGTGCTACTGATGTTATTACTGTAGAATTTGTATCAGCACTAGATCTTAAATTTAAGCCTCCATTTGCTGTAACTTTCATTCTAATTTCAGAGCTTTCTTGATTATCTTTAGGTATTGGATATGTACTACTACTCATATTTTCATATACTGGTATTATAAATGTAAATCCTGAATCTAATTTATCTGTATTAGCATACATTCCTCTCAATGTTTTTGCTTCACTATATGCTCCCATTAAGTTTTGCATATATTGATGTTCATATAAATTTGTACCATTTCTTTTATCTATATCAAATTTATTTTGGTATAAAGTATTTTGATAGTTGTCTAACCAATTTTTCTTACAGAATGTTATTCCACCTTCCAAGGCTTTTTCCATAGAATCCCATCCGTATTTTTTTGCAGTTGCTAATGCATTTGCACGTATCTGTTCCCAACCATTTCCAGAAGCACCTATATTAAATGGATTATAATATTTTTTTCCATCTCCTCCATCCATTCCTTTTCCTATTTCAGTACCAGAATTTCCTTGTTCCTGTATTACTCTTGATACAATATAATATGGATTAACATTTTGATTTCTACATGCTGTATCTATGTCCTTTGCATAATTTTGTAAAAATGTTCCATTTACCTTATTCTTTATTCCTTCTAATGTGCATGAGCCACTATTATAGCTATTTACATTTAAAAATTGAAATACATTTACTTCATCTAAGAAATTTCTTGGATCCATATAATATGCTACTGCTTTTGATGATGCACAATACCAACCACTATCATATAATTTTGTTCCACAAAATGAACAAATCCATTCTCCTCTATAATTAGATGGTACTAAATTTCTAGAATGTACAGCTGTTTCTCCAGCTATTACATCATCAAACTTTAATCCAGTATATAATAATTCAAAATTCCAATTAGGATGTTGTTCCATTAACTTTAATATTTTTTCGCGATACCCTGGATATTTTTTTGTATCTATTTGTATTGTATCTGAAATTTTTTCAAATTTAAATTTTTGTGCATTTAGTCCGTTTCCATCACACATTTGTATATTCTGGAAGTTCTGTGCTTTTGCATTTAATACATCCATATATAGCCCATTACATTTTGAAATTATACTATAATATCCTGCTCCAGCATCTTTTATTATCCACTTTTGTGCATCTGTTCCATTCCATTCCCATTGTTGTACATTTGCGCCTTTTGCTTTTGAGGCATCTTTTACATCTAATGCTTTATTTGAATGTGTTGCTATTATGCTATATGTTCCATCTCCTAAATATTTTACTTTATATTTTTTTTGTGGTACATTGCTATATTCATATAATTGTACATTCGCTCCATTATTTTTTGATGCTCCATTTATATCTAGCATAAACTTTGTATCTATAGCTGATCTTATCATATATGTACCATCTTCTATTGTTTTAGTTCCTGTTGGTATTACTGGCTTTGATGTATTATTATTATTATTGTTGTTATTTGAGTTTTCACTTACTTTTTCAAATTTAAACTTTTGTGCTTTTAGTCCATTTCCATCACACATTTGGATATTTTGGAAGTTCTGTGCTTTTGCATTTAATACATCCATATATAGTCCATTACATTTTGAAATTATACTATAATATCCTGCTCCAGCATCTTTTATTATCCACTTTTGTGCATCTGTTCCATTCCATTCCCATTGTTGTACATTTGCGCCTTTTGCTTTTGAGGCATCTTTTACATCTAATGCTTTATTTGAATGTGTTGCTATTATGCTATATGTTCCATCTCCTAAATATTTTACTTTATATTTTTTTTGTGGTACATTGCTATATTCATATAATTGTACATTCGCTCCATTATTTTTTGATGCTCCATTTATATCTAGCATAAACTTTGTATCTATAGCTGATCTTATCATATATGTACCATCTTCTATTGTTTTAGTTCCTGTTGGTATTACTGGCTTTGATGTGTTGTTATTTGATGTATTATTATTGTTATTATTATTGTTTGTACTTTCACTTACTTTCTCAAATTTAAACTTTTGTGCATCAAGTCCATTTCCATCACACATTTGTATGTTTTGAAAGTTTTGTGCTTTTGCATTTAATACATCTACATATAGTCCATTGCATTTAGAAACTATACTATAATAGCCCCCTCCAACATCTTTTATTATCCATTTTTGTGCATCTGTTTCATTCCATTCCCACTGTTGTACATTTGCTCCTTTTGCTTTTGAAGCATCTTTTACATCTAATGCTTTATTTGAATGTGTTGCTATTATACTATATGTTCCATCTCCTAAATATTTTACTTTATATTTTTTTTGTGGTACATTACTATATTCATATAATTGTACATTTGCACTATTATATGTTGATGCTCCATTTACATCTAATACAAATTTTTGATCAATCTTTGACCTTATTATATATGTGCCATCTTCTATTGTTTGCCCTGTTGATTTACTCTGTTCAACTGCAATTACATCGCTATTTTGAAACATTAATACCACTATATATATAATTATTACTATAATTCCAACTAATTTTTTTTTCATACTATGCACTCCTCTTTTTTATATTTTTTGTCGTTTTTTGATAAATCTACGTTTATAATATCATAAAAAAAGTAAAAAGTGAACAGTTTTAATTAAATTTTTTATTACTAATTTTTTCCAATTGTTCATATCTCAAAACATTAAGTTCATAGTCTTCTTTATGTTGCCTTCCGATTGTTTCTAATATAATTCCACATTGCAAAGAAATTGCTGCAAGTGCCATACATCCAGATGCAAGTATTGCAGATGGAACTTTCGTGATAAATGATGTTTTAAAAAATTCTATTAATACAGGAACTCCTACTATTAACCCTAATGCCAAAAATATTAGTGATATAATTCCAAAAAATTTAAATGGTTTGTAGTCTTTGAACATTCTTATTATTGTTTTTATTACTTTTATTCCATCACTTACTGTATTAAGTTTTGATGAACTTCCCTCTGGTCTATCTCTATAATCTATTGGTATTTCTTTTATTATATATCTTTTATCTAACGCATATAAAGACATTTCAGTTTCTATCTCAAACTTTGGACTTAATACTGGCATATTTTTTACAAATCTTTTATTAAAAACTCTATATCCTGTCATAATATCTTTAAGTTTAGTATCAAATAATATATTTATAGCCTTTTTTACCATGTTATTTCCTAGTTCATGAAATGGTCTTTTATTTTCTTTTTGATATGTACCATTAGATAATCTATCTCCTATTGCCATATCAGCTTCACCATTTCTAATTGGTTCAATTAATTTATGTACAAATTCAGCAGGATATGTATCATCGCCATCAACCATTACATAAATATCTGCATCAATGTCTCTAAATTGACTTCTTACAACATTTCCTTTTCCTTGTTTATACTCATTAATAACAATTGCGCCATTAGCTTTAGCTATTTCAGCTGTTTTATCTTTTGAATTATTATTATATACATATATATCGCTAGTTGGTAGCTCTTTTTTAAAATCTTTTATAACTTTTTCTATTGTTTGTTCTTCATTATAACATGGTATTAAAACTGCAATCTTTTCCATTTTATTTTTCCTTTCTATTTTTAAAATTAAGTGATATATATATTGGTAATACTGTAAATAATGAATATGCATATCTATATTCACAAAATACAGGTGATGCTACTATAGTTAGCCACAATATAAATATTGGAATATATATTAATATGTTTTTATAGTCTTTACTGTATATTTTATATCCTAAACAAATAACAATCATCCAAAAAGCTGTACCTATACTAAAACACATAGATATCAATGGTAGATTTCTTTGTTCTATTAATGAATCAATTTTAGAAACTATTTTTCCTTCTATTAAAGGCTTTTGTTCTATCCCCATACTATTAGCTTCCATTGTTCTATTTGCAACCCAATGACTAGCTTCTGGATAATAATATCCATATGAATTAGATATAAAAGATTCAACATAATCTTTAAAATAATTTCTTAATAATTTTAGCCATAAATTTATAAATTCTAATTTATTCTCATTAAAAAAATTAGTATTAAGTTCTGCTTTTACAGGGTCTGATAATACTGGATTATATTTGTCTCCTATATTTTTACATTCAAAAAAGTTATTTATTTGATTTATTGTTTCATCATTTAATTCTTCTCTATGATTTTTTTCTACTCTTGCAATTTGTTGCAAAGGTACTGAAAGCATTTCTGCAACAGAACCATTTTGAATATTTAACACTGAGAATATAGATGTTTTTAACACACAATATATTACAATTATTCCTAAAAACATTGGAATTATTTTTTTCCAATACTTCCTTAAAACTATTGCTATAAATGGCATTGATAGTACAGCAACATATATTCCATTATTTCTCATAAAAAATACCAATAAAGATACTATAATATATATTGCTATATTTTTCTTTTTCATCAGAAAACTTTCTGTGTTAAATGTCAATTCTATTTGTAATATCACAAATATTGGTATAATTCCAGCAAATAATACATCTTTCCACATTGTTACACTGAATAGTGCATTTATAGGATATATCATATAAAATAATAAAATTACTATTCTTATAAATAATGGAATTTCTTTTTTACTTAAATAATATAATACTATTGAGAACATTGTAGCCATAGCTATCATTTGGAAAATAGTGTACATCGCTACTCCAAGATTTATATTTCCAAAAAGATTTATTCCTATATTTAAAAATATAGCTATTAAACCTGTATGAAATACTGGATGATGATTTGTAAGTGGTGCTATTCCTATCGCTTGTGCCACTTGCGCACAAGAATCTGCAGTTAATAATCCTGGAAAATATCTTAAAAAATATGGTAGCCATGCTATTAGTATTAATAAAATATTAATAAAAAACATTTTTTTAGGTTCTAGTAAAATACTCTTATTTATCTTTTTTTTCATTAATTGATTATTATCAAAAAATGTATAAATGGTAGAAACTATGCTCCATGATAATATTGCATATCCTAAAAAATTTATCAAAAGCCATTTATCTATTATATGATTTAAAGTAAAGTCAGTATTTATACTAGTACAAACAATTTCTATAATAGCAAATACTATTGATATAGTTACTGTTGTTATACATTTTTGTTTATTTTGGTTATCTAATACTTTTTTTATAAAATAATACATTGCCATTAATACTAATAAAAAAACTACTGTATTTCCACTAACTAAAAATTTATGCCATATAAATATTACTAATATTAATGATAATATAATTGCTAGTATATTTTTCTTATATTTTTCCAATTTCATTCTCCTTTATTTTTTGATAGCATGTTTTATTTTTCTTAGACCTCTATATATCTTTCTTGCTACTTTTCCTGGAAATGTGTTTAATATTTTTTCTAATCTATATATTCTATCATCAACTTGAACGTTTGTATTATCATTTGTTGGCAAATAGACAGGTGTTGTTGGGTTATTCCAATAAAATGGTTGTCCATTTGTTAATAATAACATATATATATCTTTTGCATATTTTTCAAATATTTTTTCATGTCCTTGTCTTGAAATTTGATATAAATATATTCTCATTTTTTTATTAAATTGTCTTGACATAGAATCTTTTCTAACTCTGTATAAATTTAATTTTTCTGGTATTGAGACACCTAAGCATCCATTTTCTGCTAAGCTTACCCATCCATCATAATCTTCCATACCATATTCCATCATAATTCTATTTTTACCAAAATTCAAAAAGTCATTTTTTCTTATTACTACAAATGCTGCAAGCATGTTTGCACATAATAAATATGGTATATGAACATTAAATGTTGGCCATACAGCTTGACTTCCTTCAAAATATTGAACCCAACTATAAACATAAGAAACGTTTTTATATTGATGTAATATGTCTATAGCTCTTCCATAAAATGTTTTGTCGACCTTATCATCTGCATCAATAAATGCTACAAATTCTCCTCTTGCGGCTTCTGCACCTACATTTCTTGCATTTGCCAATCCTTTATTTTCTATATTTATAATTTTAATTTTATCATCATTTTCGTATTTTTTTAATACTTCTAAGCTTTCCTCATCTGTACTTCCATCATTAACAATTATTATTTCATAATTTTTATATTCTGTTTCCTTTATACTTTCTATAGTTTCTGGTAAAGTTTTTCCCAAATTATAATATGGAATTACTACAGATAATAAGTCTTTTTGTCCTTCATATGTTTTTATATAATCACTTTTAGGCATTTCTTCTACAAATGGAAATTTAGTTTTAGCTTTATTTTTATTTTTTATAACATCTTCAAAGAATTCTCTTCTTAATTTTAAGTTAGTATCCATATTGCATAATTCATTAATTCTTTCTTTGGCATTGTTTCCCATTTTTTGTAATTCTTCATCACTCATTGCTAAAATTTGTTCTAGTTTTTCTTCGAAGTCACCTTCTTTATCCCAGTTAAAAATTATACCATTCTTTCCAGATTCTTCTACCATTTCTGCTTGTCCACCACTTTTAGATACTAAAACTGGTTTTCCAAGCCACATTGAATATATACATGTATTTGGAAAGTTTTCATATAATGATGGAATTGCTAGTGCTGTTGCAGATAATATATGTGGTATTAAATCTAAATGTGGTATAGAATTAAGCATTTCTAAATTTCCATTTTCTATATATTTAGCATATTTTTTCTTTAATTCTTCTCCTATAAATGTTCCTTTTGATTCTAATTTTGTATCTCCACCAATTATTTTTATTTTAAAGTCTAATCCTTTTTCCCATAGTTTCTCTGCACCTTTAAGCATCTGTATAACGCCTTTTCTATATTCTGTCCTTCCAAAATATAATATTGTTTTTTTGTCAGATTTATATGGATTATTTTTTTCATATTTTTCTATCTCTTTTTTATCTATGTCAAATGGTAAATTTATTACTTTTATTTTATCTTCTACTAAATATTGTAATTTATCTGCCAAAAATTGACTTGGACATACTAAAGCATCTGCTCCTTTTATGCAAAACTTTTCCATTTCTCCAATCCAATAAAATGGTGCTTCATATGTATTAAATTGATTTATTTTTAATGTTTCAAAACTTGGAGTATGTAAATGAACTACTAAAGGGATATCTTTTAACTTTTCGTTTAACATTAATTTATTTTGAATTATATATTGTCCATATGCATTATATTCTTGCATTTCTAAAATATCTGGTTTTCCATATTTATCTATTAAATTCATAATAACTTCATAATATTGATATGCCAAAGCATTGTCATAGCCTAAATAAGAATAATATTCTCCTTCTCCTTGTTGAAATCTAACTATTCTATATCCTTCTTTTGCCATTTCTTCTTTGTTTCCATTTATACTTCTTACAATTACAGTCACATCATCTCCAGCTTGTGCAAACATTTTGGCACAATTTTCTACATAAGTTCCTATTCCTCCACCAAAATCTGGTGCAAATTCCCCTGTTAAAAACCAAATTTTCATTTTTGTTATCATCCCTTTCAATAGTTATTTAATTTTTAATATATATCTAATTATTTTTCTAAATGCTCTTATTATAAATGTTCTATTAATTTTATATTCTAAAATTTTAAAATTATATTTTATTTTACTATATTTGCATTTTTCTATTTCAATCACATTGAATTTTTCTTTAATTTTGTTGTTATACACAGTATTTGATAGATAAATCTTATCTATACTTCTAGTATCTATAACATACTGTATAAAATCCAACCAATATTTTGAATCAATAAATGTTTTCAAGTCATATACTGTACAAAATTGTTCATATTTTTGTCTATAAAAATATTCAGAATATTTATTCTGCTGCATAATTATAACATAAATATTTTTGTTTTCTGCTTCTTTTTTTATTTTTTTGTATATTTTTTTATCTGTACCTAAAGATGGTAATATATATATATCACTTTTTTCTTTGCTCTTTAATATACTGATTTCAGGTAAGTTTCCTATTTTTCTATTTTCAATTACTTCTTTTTCTTCATTTTTAGGATATATAATAGCTTTTACTTCATTTTTAATTTTATCAGCTTCTATTTTTAACTCCTTCATCTTCTGTTCATATTCTTTTTTTTGTTTATTATTTACATCTGTCAATAAACTTTCATTTCTTCTTCTATACCAAAATCCATAAAATCCAACTTGTACTGGAAACATATCATTTGCTAACATTCTAAGCCATAAATGCCAGTCTTCATTAACATATCTTTTAGCTTTTCCATATCCACCTAAACTTAATATCTTTTCTTTACGTATTAAGGCTGTTGCCGTAATTTGATTATCTGTTTTCATTTTTTCACTATCAAATTTTTTGTCAGATAAATATATATATTTTCCAAATCCGACTGAATTTGTAAAAGCCCATGTTGCATCTGGATTTGTTTCTAATGCTAAATACAATGTTTCTATATATGTTGGTTCAATTAAATCATCTGCATCAAGTGGTAAAATATATTGTGATTTAGTATATTTAATTGCATAATCTCTACCGAGTGCTAAACCCTCATTTTGTTTATGATAAATTTTTATTCTCTCATCTATTTTTTCTATTTCTTTTAAATAATCTATTGCTTCTTTTTTTGTACTTCCATCATCAACTATAATCCATTCCCATGATTGAAAAGTTTGATTTAGCACACAATTTATTGTTTGCCACATAAATTCATTTGCATTATAATAAGACGTTATAATTGATACTAATGGCTTTGATTTTGAATATATTTTATTATTTGTGTTTTTTAGTTGCATACCGGGTTCATATTTATATTCCCAAAAAAAATTATCTTCTTTCATTTTTTTACCTTTTATTTTAAATTTTTTTCAAAAAATTCTTTATATTTTTCACATATATTTTTCCAATCATTATTTCTTACTTGTATTAAATTTTCTTCTGATATCTCTTGAAAATCATCTTTTTTATTTATAATTTCTTTTATTTTTTCTTTCAAGTATTCTTTGCTTCTTTCTTTTAATATATATTTTTTCCCTTTTTCTCCTAATACTTCTGATACAATTCCAACATCTGTAGATATAATAGGTATCCCCATTGCCATAGCCTCTAGAACTGTTAATGGTGTTCCTTCTGTTTTTGAAGCACATACATATAAATTTATTGAATTATAAAAATTAGGCATATCTTCTTGTGATATCATACTAATATTTCTATCTGCTAATTTTAATTCTATTTTATATCCCTCTTGTTGTAATTCTGATATAGCAGGTTTTATTATTCCTTCTACACCTTTCATATCTTCATCACCATAAGCATCTTTGAATTTACTATTTCCAACCCAACCAACAATTATTTTATCTATATTTTTAAATCTATCTAAATTAATTGGATTATATTTTGATAAATCTACTCCATCATGAATTATCATTTCAGGCTTTTTATCAAATTTATTATATATATCAAATAATTTTTTAGATGTAACCATATATAAATCAGAAAATTTAAATATTTCCTCTGTTCTCCACTTTTCTTCTCCTTCTAAATATAAATGATCACAAACCGAAAAACTTATTTTTTTATTATATATATAATTTCTTTTAAATTCTTCAAAGTCCATTAATAGATTCTTTTCAGAATATTCTTGCATTTCTTTTCTATCTATTAAGCTTAAATATCCTCTCCACAAAAAGTGGATTAAATCATAATTTTCACAATATAGAAATAATTTTATCATATTACCTTCAAATATTCTGCCTGGAATAATATCTATATCATATTCTATTAAATTTTTCTTTATTTGTTTTGCTATATTATCAAAAGCCCATCCTTCTGTATCTATTATAAGAGCTATTTTTTTCTTTTCCATAATTATCTCCCTAAAATTTTCTTTATTTTTTTGATAGCCTTATAACTTCTTGAATATAATATCGAATCTAATTGTTCTTGTATTCTATTCTTTTCTTTCAATATATTTTCATTTAACTTTTTTTCTTTTATATATTCTTCTTCAAGTTGACTATATTTTTCCTCAAGCTGATGGTAATTACTAATTATTAATTTTTTTTCTTTTTCTAATGTTTTATATAAAATTTGATTATTATCCATATTATTATAATTCCTCTGCAAATTTCTTTTCTAATTTTGTAAATATAATATATCCAGCCACGCATAATACTATTCCCATAGTAAGTGCAATTATTAATCCTTTAGGATCTGGTGGCATTTTATTATAAAATATATTTCTATATGCTTCTATTAAATATGACATAGGATTTATTTTTACAATCCATTGAAAACCTTGCGGAACAGAATTTATTGAATATACAATTGGTGTTGCATAAAATAATAACTGTATTATTATACCTAATAAATGTAATAAATCTCTAAAATATACGCTGAGACTAGATACTATAAATGCAAATCCTATTGAAACTATATATTGTATTGCCAATATTAAGAAATACCATAATATATTAATTGATAATCCTACTCCTCCAAATATAACAAATCCTAAGATTATTATAGTTGAAATCAAGAAGTTAACTCCTTCACTAGTGACTACTGAAATTGGTAAAATTTCTCTTGGAAAATATACTTTTTTTATTATATTTCCATTATCAATTATAGAAGCTGCACCTCTTAATATAACCGCTGAAAAATATTGCCATGGTATTAGACCACAACATAAATATACTGTATAATTTTCAATATCACTTTTTAGTATTACTTGAAAAACTAATGCATAAACTGCTATTTGTAATAATGGACTTATAAAAGACCATAATACACCTAAAAAGGAATGTTTATATTTTCCACCTACATCTTTTTTTATATTTGTTTTCAATAATTCTCTATAATTATATAAATTTTTTATTATATTCATTGTACATTCTCCCTATTTAGTTTCTTTTAGATATTCTTCTATTACTTCTTCTGGCTCTCCATCCATTTTAATTTCCCCATTATTTAACCATACAGCTCTATTACAAAAGTCCTTTACAGTTCCTAGACTATGTGTTACAAAAACCATGGTTTTTCCTTCTTCTTTTAATTCTTTCATTTTAGCTATACATTTATCTTGAAAATGCTGATCTCCTACCGCTAAAACTTCATCTACTAATAAAATATCTGCATCTACATTTATTGCAACGGCAAATGCTAATCTCATATACATACCTGATGAATAAGTTCTAACAGGATTATCTATGTATGTACCTAATTCTGAAAATTCTATTATTTTTTCTAGTCTTTCATCAATTTGTTTTCTAGTTAGTCCAAATATTGATGCATTAAAATATATATTTTCTCTTCCAGAAAAATCCGGATGAAAACCAGCTCCTAATTCTAACAAAGATGTTAATTTACCATTTGTAATAATTTTTCCTTTATTAGGATATATGATTTTTGTCATCAATTTCAACAAAGTAGATTTTCCGCTTCCATTTACTCCTATTAACCCTACTGCTTCTCCATTTTTTATCGTTAAATTTATATCTTTTAAAACTTCTCTTTTTTCTTTTTTGTTTCTATTCCAAAATAGCAATTTTTCTTTTAAGCTATTTGCTTTATCCATATATATATTAAAATTTTTATATACATGTTCTACTACTATTCTATCTTCATTTTTTTCGCTCATAGCAATAATTTTCCTTTCTTGTACTGTAACTTTTTACAATTATATATCATAATATCCTTGTTGTCAAAATACTTTTTAATCTATGTTTATCTTTTTATCTATAATATATTGAGGTCTTCCTTTACTCTCATCATAAATTCTAGCAATATATTCTCCAATCATGCCCAAAGAAACCAATATAGAACCTCCTAAAAATGTTAATGTAACCATAATTGAAGTCCAACCTGCTGTTAAATTATGCCAAGAAAAAGCATAAGATAATAAAGAATATATTAAAATTATAAATGACATTATAATTGAGAAAATTCCTAGTCCTTCAACAATTTTAAGTGGTTTTGTTGAAAATCCAATAATACCATCAGATGCTAATTTTAACATTTTCTTTAATGGATATTTTGTTTTTCCTGCAAATCTTTCTTTTCTTTCATATTCAAAAGCTTTTTGCTCAAATCCTACCCAACTAAATAAACCTCTTAAAAATTTATTGTGCTCTGGTAAAGAATTTATTACATCAACAACTTTTCTATCAACTAATCTAAAATCCCCTGTATCTTTTGGAATATCTACATCTGATAATACATTTAGAGTATTATAAAACATTTTTGCAGTTAAAAGTTTGAATTTAGACTCTCCCTCTCTTGTTTTTCTTTTTCCATATATTACTTCATTTCCCTCTTCCCATAGCTTTAACATTTCTGGTATTAATTCTGGTGGATCTTGTAAATCTGCATCTATAATTACTATTGCATCTCCTGTTACATATTGTAATCCTGCTGTTACTGCACATTGATGTCCAAAGTTTCTAGAAAATGATATTACTTTTACTTTTTTGTCTTCATTTGCAATTCTTTCTAGAATTGATAATGTTTTATCTTTACTTCCATCATTTACAAATATAATTTCATATTCATAATTTTCTATTCCTTTTAAAACCCCTGTCATTCTTTTGTAGCACTCTTCTGCAACTTCTTCTTCATAATACATTGGTATAACTACTGATATTTTTTTCATATTTTTACTTCCTTTCATCTCCATATTTTACTCTTCACAATTCCTGGTATAAATAAAATAATATATAAAAACTTACACTCAAAACTCTTAATGCATTTAAAATCATACTGTTTTGTTAAATAGCTAAACAAAATATAATGTTTAACTGCATATAATTTCTTGTTGAATTTTACACCTTCCATATTTCTTTCTAAAATTTCTTTAAAATACTCGTAATATCCAAAAGGATTTTCTTTAAATTCTTTAGAGATATTTTTTGAATATCCTTCATTTTGATATTCACAAATCATAATTGGTTCATTTATGCATAATATTTTATATTTTAAATCCATTTCATGATACATTCTTGCTTCGGTTACAAATCGTTCATTTTTTTCTAGCTTATACTTGTATTTTTTTCTAATATCTGTATAAAAAACTAATGCTTTTTCTCCATTTTCTTCTTCCTTAAAATACAAGTCAAACATTGTAGTTTTTTCATTTTTAAATGTTTGTCCCATGTTTTTTCCATTTTGGTCAATTTTCAAAAAGCATAGTGCATATATATCTTTGTCTGTATTTTTTGAATATTCTTTATTTATTATTTCAAAAGCATTTGATGTAAAATAATCATCTGAATCACACTCTATAATTAGGTCTCCACTTGCTTTTGGAACAAGGCTATTTATTGCTTTCATTTTCCCTTGATTTTTTTGATAAAAATATTTTATTTCAATTGCTCCCTCTTTAATGTAATTCTGAATTAGCTCCTTTGTATTGTCTGTTGAGCCATCATCCATTATAAGCCATTCTATATCTACATCATACTTTGAATTTTCTATTAGACTATTATATAAATTTTTTAAAAGATTTTCTCTGTTGTATGTTGGCGTTAATACTGATATTTTCATTCTATTCCCCTATTAATTTAACTATTTTATTAATTATATTACTATTATCATATTTTGAGTTTTCTTGCAACTTTATTTTACCCTTATTTTTGTTATTATTTTCTATAATTTCCTTTAATTCTTCATAAATTTTCTCTTCATTATTTTCTATTATTACACTATCTTCATATTTTTCTACCGCTTCTCTTGCAGCAGTATTAGTAATAATTATCGATTTCCCCAATATTTTAGCTTCTTCCAAAACCATACCATATCCTTCAAAATTAGAAAGCAAGCAAAAATAATCTGAATTTTTTATATATGGATATGGATTTTCTTTTTTTCCTAATAGATGAAAAGTATTGCTAACATCATGTTCTTTAATCATATTTTCTAAATTTTCTTTTTCAGGTCCATCACCTATTACATAAAAATTATGTTCTAAATTATTTTCTATAAGTTTGCTGTGTACTCTTATTAGCCTATCTATTGCCTTTTGTGGTACAAGTCTTGCAACAGTTACAAAATTTAATTTTCTTTTATCAAAAATGATCTCTGTTTTTTCTTCTGCTTTTTCTATTACCTTCTCACTATCTATGTAATTGTATATTACCTCTTTCTTTACTGGCTCTAGATATTCATTTCTTACTGTATCTTTATATACCTCTCTAAATTTTTTCATATTGTCTCTACTAACAAAAACCAAAGTATCATATTTTGAATATATTTTTCTATCCGCTTCTTTTTTAATTTTTGCTTTGATGCCTGTTCCAAAAACAAGCGAAATATCATTGTGTATCCATGCTATTTTTCTTGTATTTTTATTTTTCACACTAAATAATCTTGTTATAGGACCTTCTAAAAAAGCAATTTCTGTATCATAGTCACCTTTTATTTTCTTTTTATATACTCTTTTTTTGTTAAAATACAATTTTAATGGAATTAATATTTTTTGTCTTTTTGATAATTCATCATATCTAACATCATATAAACTTTTTAATTTAACTTTTGGGTTTAATTGTTTTTCTAATTCGCCCTTTGCATATATTGTAAAAATCGTAATATCATACTTATCACATAATTTATTTGCTAAATCAACTAATACCCTTTCAGCACCACCCAAAGTCAAACCTGTTATACCAAACAAAAGCTTTTTCATAACACTTCTCCTTATATTTTATATTAAAACTTTATTTCATATAGAGTAGTAAAAATTGATACTATATGAATAAAATTATTTTTTCTGAATGTGATTGGAGCAAAATTAGAAATTCACAGTTTAACAATTCTTAAAGTCCGCGCAGGGTAATAGTTATTAATTAAACGAGGTTTTCGTGGGGACCAATAGATACTGTTAAATGCGTTAGCATTGTTACAGTATCATTGGGAAAAACCGAGTATAATTAATAACTCTTACCCGTTGCAGGACAGCACATATTTTAATTGCTGTGAATTTTAAATGTGCATTGAACCGAGGGAAAAATAATTTTATTTATATATTATCAATTTTACGGCTCAACTTTTAAATTATATATTTTATTAACCAGCAAAGCATTCATAACCACAATAATCATCATAGAAGATGAATTAAAAAATGTATACCCAGAAAAGAAAGACAATGCAAATGTAAATCCGCTTCCAAAAAGGAACATTAAATATTCATCATCTACTTTTCTTATATTTTTTATTGCAATATAAACACCATAAACAAATATAGCTAAAAATGGCACAAAATACAATGTAAAACCTAATATTCCAAAATTGAAAAGAAAAGCTGGTATCTCCATTTCTAATACTAATTCTCTAAAGTTTGCCATATAGCCATTTCCAAAAATTATTAGTCCTATATTTTTTTGATTTTTTACTAATGCAATATTATAAATTAATTGTTGCATTCTTTGGTCATTATTAGTTACATTAAGCTTATTTGCTGTATTGTATAAATCTAAAATTGATTGTTTCTGACTGTCGTTCATATAGCCTTCTTCCAAAGTACCATCATCTATTTGATTTTTTATTTTTAGTAAGTCACCTGTTATGTGTGATTTGCCCTCCAAACTTGTATCTATTATATCATTTTCAATATCTTTTAAATGTTTTCTTCTTTCAAATGTAGCAGAGCCAAATATAGAAACTAAAATTCCAATTGCAACAACTGCAATACTTATGCAAATTATTACCTTCTTATCTATTTTTTTATTTTTCAAAAGTCCTACAAATACTTGCACCATTCCATATAGAGCTAAGACACATACAACTCCTAATAGCCCAACTCTTGTTCCTATTAAAGTTGTTAAAAATATAATATTTAATATAAGTATTGGTATTGCAATTTTTCTATATTTTTTATCTTTAATATATCCAATATAAATAAACATTGATAATATAAGTATTGCTCCTATGCTATTTCCAGATTCAAACCATCCTTTATAGCCAATGCCTTCTAACACATATGTATGTGAAGATGTTTTTGTAATTATTGATATATATATTGAAATTATATATATGCATGAAGCCCACAAAACGCTTAACTTTAGTTTGCTTGCATCTTTGTCTTTAAAAATGTGAATATATATAAATAAATTTAATATCATAAATGAATAGTTTATTAAATATTGTGCCTCATGTAAGATATTGCTGTAGCTACTTCCTGTTTTTACTTTTTCAAATAAATATAAGTGTATTACTGCATAAATCATATAAAGCAATGCTGTTAAAAATGAATATAGTTTGAACTTTTTATCTCTTTTTATAAACAGATACATCATAACTACAATAGATATAATTGGTCTTATAAATGTTGATGGTGAATAGTTTGTATTGAATTTATTTCTAAATAAAAAGCTCATTATATCTAAAATTGGGCAGATTATTATGAATGCGCAAAGTATATTTTCTATATTAATTTTTTTTGATAATTCTTTTATTTTTTCCATTAGATTCCTCTCAATATTGTACAATAAATTTTATAAGTAAATTTATTTACAGATTTCATATATTTATCTTTTAATGTTTTGTTTCTCTTTAGTATTTTATTTTTTTTCCAATTTGGAAATTTTGTATTTAAATTTTCCCATGTAATTTTAAGCATATTTTTTCTTATTTCTTTGTCTTGTATTTTTACCATTCTAAGTAATGAACTGCATAACAAATATCTTGTGTAAACATATTCTAGTTCATCTTTATATTCTTCATAAAAATTATTCTCTTTATAGTAATCAATTACATTGTCAAGTACTGTAAATATCTCTTTTGTTCTTTCATTTTGCACATTTATAATTGAATTTTCTCTTTGTATGTAATGTATATATGTTTTTTTTAAGAATGATACTTTGTTTAAATGTGGTATTAATTTGTAAGTAAATTCAACATCTTCATATCTTAAGCCTTTTGGGAATTGTATTTGTGTTTTTTCTAAGATACTTTTTCTTATTAATTTATTCCATGCTACAACTCTTACTTTTTCTAGCATTGCTTTTTTTCCATTATAGACTTGTCCAATATCTTCTCTTACTTTATTTGGGTATTCCCACAAAAAATCACATTCCACCATATCACTGTTTTCTTTTTTTGCTAGTTCATACATTTCTTTATATATGTCTTTTTCTACATAATCATCTGAATCTAAAAAAGCTATATATTCTCCTTTGGCATATGGAATCCCAAAATTTCTGGCATCTGATAATCCACCATTTTCTTTTTTTAGATATACTATTTTTTGTGGATATTTTTCCATAAATTTTTTTATTATTTCTTCTGAATTATCTTTTGTTCCATCATTTACAATTATAATTTCGATATTCTCTAATGTTTGATTAACTAATGAATTCAAACATCTTTCTAAATATTTTTCCACATTGTAAACAGGTACAATTACACTTACTTCTGGCATATTTTTACCTCATTTTTATATATAATTTTATATTGAATTTTAATAAATATCTTTTAATCAGTTGTTTTAAATTTCTTGTTTTTATGTTTTTATACATTTTTCTCTTCTTTATTTCTTGGATAAATTGTTTCTGGTCTTCTTCTTTTAACTCATAAATTTTTAGAATAGTTGCATTTGTATAATAAATTTTGATATTTTCCTTGGTTGTTTTTTCTAAATTCATTTTTTCTATTTTGTTCATCGCATTATCATAATGAAACCATACATCTTCAATTCTTTTTAAAGTTTTGTTATAGTCATCATTTCTCATTAAGCTGTTTGATGACTGAACATATGAATATAAATAATATGGTGTAGATACTATATTTTTTGCACTTACAATTACTAGTGGCATAAGTCCAAAGTCTTCATGGTATGTTCTTTTAAAAGTAAAATTATTTTTTTTGAATAATTCTTTTTTTATTAAATATACACATGGTGAGTCTAATAAAACATCTTGGCTGTAAAGTTTGTTAAAACCTTCTTGCCCTGTTGTTTTTTCAAATACAGGTCCATCTGTTTTTTCTAATATTTCGCCATTCTCATTAACTCTTTGCAATTTAAATTTTATTAAGTCTATATTTTGCTCAATATATGGTAATAATTTTTCCACTAATTTTTTGTTTATGTAATCATCTGAATCAACAAATAATATGTAATCTGAAGTTGCTTTTTCTATTCCGTAATTTCTTGTTTTTGCGATGCCTTCATTTTCTTTTGAATAGAATTCTATTTTTACAGAATTGCTATTTTCACTTGAATTGCTTTCTGTTTTATCTTCATTTTCTTTTGAGTTGTTTTTTATATATTCTTTTATTACTTCTTCTGAATTATCTGTTGAGCCATCATTAATTATGATAATTTCTATGTCTTTTACAGTTTGATTTACTAATGAATCTAAACATTTTTTTAATTTAGTCCCTGTATTATAAACTGGAACTATTATGCTTACTTTACCCATTTATAAATTTCCTCTCAAAATATTTCTTCTAATTTTTTAATTATTTTTTGGTTATATTCTTCTGCATCAAATTTTTCTTTTATTTTGTATCCATTTTGAATAAATTCTTTCATTTTCTCATATATGTCATTTGTATCTTTTGATGTTACAACCCCATATTTTCCTTCTATCTCGTTATAATCTGATACTTTTGTTGTTATAATAGGCTTTTCTAATACAAAGCTTTCTAAAAATACCACTGGATATCCTTCATAATCTGATGTTAGTATTACACAATCTGAAATTTTAAAATATGGATATGGATTTTGTTTTGCTCCTAAAAATATAATATTTTCTTCTAGTTTCTTTTCTTTTACCATTTCTTTATATTTCTTATTATCTGGTCCATCTCCTACAAATAAAACTTTAAAGTTTAAGCCGTCTTCTTTTAATTTTTCTGATACTTCTATTATTCTTGTTAGTCTTTTTTGTTTTTCATCATGTCTTCCTACATTTAAGAACGTTACATTTTCATTATCTTTTTGCAAGTCTATCTTTTCATCTGCTAATTTTTTTATTTTTTTGTAATCAATTAAATTGTTGCATGTAATTGTTCTATCCTTCATGTTTGGAAATATCTTTATGAAGCTGTTTTTTCCTTCTTCTGATACAAATATGATGTGTTTAAATTTATTGTATTTTATTGTTTCAAAAAAATCTTTAACCCTATTTTCATCATTTTCAAATAATGTTAAATAATCAGCATGTCCCCATAAACAATTATTTTTTGAGGCTACTCTGCTCATAAATGATGACGCAATTGAGTATGTTGCAAATGATGCTGAAAAATCAAATTTATTTTTGTATTTTAATATAAATTTTGTTCTGTTTTTTAAATTTGCTATTTTTCTTTTTAATATATTTTTGCTTTCACTTGGTTTGTATTCTATTATTTCTATGTTTTTATTTAATTCGTTTAGGAAGATGCCTTGTTTTTTTTCTAGTGCTATGCTTACTTTGTAGCCTTTTTCTTGTAATGTGTTTGCAAGGGTTGTTAGTGCTTTTTCTATTCCTCCTACATCTAGTGAATATGCAGCAAATAATATTTTTTTCATTTATTTCCTCTTTCTTATTTTTATTTCTTGTTTGTTTCTTTGTTGGCTTGTTTTCTGTGTGTTATTATATCACAATATGTCTTATTTTACAAATGAGTTTTGAAATTATAAAAATTAATTATTTTTGCATTTAAAAAATCCTGCAAGGTAGTATTTTACTATCTTGTAGGATTCATTTAATTTACATAATTCAGATACAGCTTTAGTATCCAGATCTACACATATAAAAGTGGGCGGAATCCATCGTAGATGCCGCTGACAGAAGTGTTGCAGTTCTTGCGACGACTCGTGTAATAGCCGGAAATGTCGTAACGGCCTCCCCTAAAGACACAAGGGCCGAAGGAATCGCTAGAGGTTTCTGTTGTCCATTCAAAAACATTACTTGCCATATCATATACATTACATTGCACATCTTTTGTTGTTTGATTATTTGTTCCTGTTGTTGCTAGTGAACCTGTATTTACACTTGTTTTTCTTGAATATGTTGAATCTGTTCCAAAGATTTGCAAGAATAACGTTGCTGTATCCCATGCATAACTATTCATTAAATCACTTGTAAATGTTGTTGCATCTTTATACATGTTTCTAGCTAAATCTGCTGCCTGTATTTGTGTTACCCAATTATATACATAATCGCTTGCTTTTGTTGTTAACGTTGTTAGTGTATTTCCTGATGCACTTCTTGCCGTTGCTGTTCTTGCCTCATATCTTCCTATATAAAATCCTCCACTTCCTGTTGCTGATGCTTTTGTTTTAAAATCATTTATATCTTTTGCTGTTGTATTTCCAAGTGTTGATGTTGCTAATTCTTGATAATAGCTTTCTATAACTGCATCATTTTGTGCTGTTGGATTTCCACTACTATCAAATGTATATCTATTCAATTCTATTGTTTTTGCATTTTCTTCTGTTTTTTCTGTATCTGTATATATTTTTCCTGTTGGTATCCATACAAATTCATTTTCATTACTATCTATTATTACTATTCCTTTATTTACTGTTGTTGCATTATTTGTTGTGTCATCTACTTTTATTTTGAATCCTGCTGGTACTGTTATTCTATTTCCAAATTCATCTGTTATTTCCGAATTTACTGTTTTTGTTAGCATATAATCAGACTGTGCTTCAGCTATTGTTGTTGATGGGTTTGTTGGAAGTGATGGGTCTGGTGGAGTTTCTGCTTCTTCTGTTGTTCCTGAATAAATATCTGATAACAATATTTCATATCCTTTATCTGTTGTTGTTATTCCTTTTATTGTTACTCCATCTTCTTCATAAATTATTGTTCCTTGCTTTTCTAATATTGTTTTTAATTGATCTTCTGTTATACTTCCTACTGGTGGTTCTAGTTGTTTTTCATAAATATCTAATGCTATTTGTTCTTTTATATTTGCTATTTCAGACTCCCTTTTTGCATTATTTGCTCTTCCAAATAATCCTTGATTTGTTAATGCTTGTATTGATATTGCTGCCAAAATCAACAATATAATTATAGTCAAAACCAAGGCTACAAGTGTTATACCTTTTGTTTGCTTTAATTTGTTCATTTTTTTGGTTCCTCCTTTGTTTTTTATTT
The DNA here is from genome assembly GCA_945877035.1 of uncultured Clostridium sp. GTDB lineage: Bacteria > Bacillota > Clostridia > TANB77 > CAG-508 > CAG-269. Next base: position 22,477 of record CAMCQH010000008.1, read on the forward strand.
ACTATTATTTGTATTTTTATACATAATATACTTCAAAATTTATTTTTTCTATTACCAGCTATAGTTTTTTCAATATTAAAGTATTTTACTTTTTAAAAAATACATGATTTGTTATGTATAAATTTTACTAAAACTTTTTTCTTTTTTCAATACTTTTTTAAAATTTTTTATGCAATTTGTATATTTTATTTTTATGCTTTTAGTTTTCTTATTTTGAATAGGATTACAAAGTATATTAAAGTTTATATTTAGATGATATTTTTACTATAAAATAAAAATGTAACAATCATAAAAATATTTTTTGATTGCTACATAAAAATTCATATTTCAGTATTGTTTTAGTTTAGATTAATCTAAATTTTTCATTGTTTGGTTTACTCTTGAATTTTAATCTTTTATATTTTTAATTTCTTCAATTGTTAAACCTGTAACTTTGCATATTGTTTCAATATCAATATTTTGTTTTTTCATATTCTTAACAATAGCTATTTTTTCTTGTTGTATACCTTGTTGCATTCCATGTTGTTCTCCAGCTTTGAAGCCTTTGTCAAAACCAGCATCTTCAATAGCCTTTTGATCCATTATGTATTTTTGTCTTAACTCAGCTAAATATCTTTCATGCTCATCTTGACTTATTTCTTCTAGTACTTTTTTAGCTCTGCTCACTTCTTTATTTTCTTTCACATCGACCACCTCTGGATTCTCTATAAATTTCACCCATGAGTTCAATTTCTTATCTGTCTTTCCTTTATATCTCTCGAACTTTGGTAATTCAATTATATAAATTTCCATTACATCTGTCAATATGATTTTTTGATATTCCTCCTCTCTTATATTCCATTTTGTTATATATTTTTCTATTTCTTTTAGTCCTTCCAATTCATAATCTGTTATTAGTATAGCAATGGATTTTTCTAATTTTGCATAATCATCTCCTTCTTTAATACTCATATTATACATTTTACTCCAATAAAATAGTATTCTCTTTTCAATATTCTTTTTGTCCACTACTTGCATCTCTATATTACAATTAATGCAGTCATCGATTTTTGCCTTTATGTCTAAAATTCCTACTTTATCATCTAATAAGTCTTTTTCTAATATTGGGTTACAGTCTAGTTGTAAATTGCTTATTTGTTTTTTTAATATAGAACTTAACAAAGCTGTTGTTATTTCTTCATTCCCTTGATAACCAAATATTCTTTTAAAGACATAATCTATTTTTGGGTTCAATAAATTTCCTATAGGACATACCTTCTTTCCTTTTATGTAATTTTAAAATTTTGAAATTTTGGCAGATTTGCCTTGATTTTTTGATTTAAATTTTATCTGAAATATAAATTTTCTCCCAAATGAGCCTTGGATAAAAATGTAACAATCATAGTTTTTGATTTCTGCATAAAAATTTATATTTCAGTATTATTTTATTTTAGATTAATCTAAATTTTTCATCGTTTGGTTTACTCTTGAATTTTACTCTTTTATATTTTTAATTTCTTCAATTGTCAAACCTGTAACTTTACATATTGTTTCAATATCAATATTTTGTTTTTTCATATTCTTAGCAATAGCTATTTTTTCCTGTTGTATCCCTTGTTGTATTCCCTGTTGTATTCCCTGTTGTTCTCCAGCTTTGAATCCTTTGTCAAAACCAGCATCTTCAATAGCCTTTTGATCCATTATGTATTTTTGTCTTAACTCAGCTAAATATCTTTCATGCTCATCTTGACTTATTTCTTCTAGTACTTTTTTAGCTCTGCTCACTTCTTTATTTTCTTTCACATCGACCACCTCTGGATTCTCTATAAATTTCACCCATGAGTTCAATTTCTTATCTGTCTTTCCTTTATATCTCTCGAACTTTGGTAATTCAATTATATAAATTTCCATTACATCTGTCAATATGATTTTTTGATATTCCTCCTCTCTTATATTCCATTTTGTTATATATTTTTCTATTTCTTTTAGTCCTTCCAATTCATAATCTGTTATTAGTATAGCAATGGATTTTTCTAATTTTGCATAATCATCTCCTTCTTTAATACTCATATTATACATTTTACTCCAATAAAATAGTATTCTCTTTTCAATATTCTTTTTGTCCACTACTTGCATCTCTATATTACAATTAATGCAGTCATCGATTTTTGCCTTTATGTCTAAAATTCCTACTTTATCATCTAATAAGTCTTTTTCTAATATTGGGTTACAGTCTAGTTGTAAATTGCTTATTTGCTTTTTTAATATAGAACTTAATAAAGCTGCTGTTATCTCCTCATTTCCTTGGTAACCAAATATTCTTTTAAAGACATAGTCTATTTTGGGATTTAATAAATTTCCTATAACACATACCTTCTTTCCTTTTATGTAATTTTAAAATTTGAAATTTTGGCAGATTTGCCGTGATTTTTGATTTAAATTTTATCTGAAATATAAATTTTCTTTATATTAACATAATTTCAGTTTAATTTCAATACTTTTTGCTTGATTTTTCAAAAAAGTTTGCAATACACTGCAAACTTTTTATTATTTTCACATAAATTTGCATTCGATTTAATTATTTAAAAATAGGGATTGAAGACCTGGCCCCAAATCCCTATTTTTTTACATTTTTAATTTAAATTGTAAATCTCCTAATTTTTCAGTTGTAACATATCCTGGTTCTGCATTTATTACATCAGGAATTCTATTTACAACTGTTGCACAAGTCAATTCTACTGTTTCTGGTTTTTCAACTGTTATAGTAGTTGTTGGTTCACCTTCAACTGTCCATACATTTTTATCAAACTCATCTGGAGCATATACTTTTCCTATACATTCTGATTCTATTGTTATTCCCTCTTTTGTTTTTGTTGTTACAACTGCACTCATTCCAGTTGCATCTCCTGCTTTTACTGTCATTCCTAATGTTGATGAATATATATCTTCTGTATGTGTTTGAGGTACACATTTTTGTGTTTGGCTTATAACTGTTAGTCCTAATTTTGAGCATAACCATCCATTTACATTCCACATATATGATGGTGCATATTCTCCATTGTTTATTAATGCTTGTCTTTCTTCATCTGACATTTTATCTACTGACGCTATTTGTTTATCAAATTCATCTAGTGTTAGCCCTGCTCCATGTGCTTCTGCTAATGCAATTCCATATTCTTCTACATTATAACTTGAACTTCCTTTTATTTTTGTGATTTTTTGTGTTGAACCTGCAATTGATGTTATAAGTTGTCCCCAATATATATCTTGATATCCTGTTCCTGTTATTGTGCAATTATTCTTTTTAGCTAATTCATCAATTTTGCTTGTTAATGTTGGGTTTGAATTTTGTGGATAAAATGCTTCTTCACATGTTGATATTGCATTTATTCCAAGTTCTGCACATAGCATGTATGGTTCTTCTAGTTCTGCTATTAAACTTCTTGTTGTAATTACACATATGTCTGGTTTTGTGTTTTGCATCATTTCTTTTGCATTTTCTGCTGATGTAACTACTACTCCTATTTTTTCTTGTCCTAATATTTCTCCTACATCTTTTCCTATTACTTCTGGATTTATATCTACTGCTCCTACTATTTCTATGCCTTTTTCTAGCATATACCTCATTGTGTATAAACTCATTTTTCCTACGCCATATTGTACGGCTTTAATTTTTTGTTCCATATTCTGAAACCTCCTTTTTATTTTATTTTATATAATTTTTAAAATTATATACTGTTTTATCGTTTTTTATTTTATCATAAAGAATATATTTTTACAATAATTTTTAATATATACAAATAAACAACAAATATCCTTTAGATTTAATCTAAAGGATATTTACATCAACTTGACCGTCTTTCAGGTCTAAATGTCTTATTAACTTGAGTGTTTTTCAACTCTTAACAGAAGTAATTCTGTTAATATTATTATACTCAATTTTTTTAAAAAAATCAATAAAATTTAAAAAAATTTATAAATCTTTAATTTTACCTAGCAAAATAGTGAAATATGTGTTATTATAATGTTAAATTTTACATTAAGGAGGAATAATCTTTGAATATCAATAATGAATTACGTAAATTAGCCATTAATCAACAACAAGAATTAGAAAAGTGGTTTATTGAACAAATATACAAATTAAATAAAATAGCTATAAATGAGAAATTAAATTATGTGCCTTTTGTAACAAGAAAACAAGTAATATGGGTTGATTTTGGTGTAAACATTGGTCAAGAGCTAAATCATTCTCATCCTGCAGTAGTATTATATTCAAGACCTAATGTTGGTACAGTTTTAGTCGCTCCATTAACAAGCAAACAAAATGAATCTGATGTTGTTATAAATATAGGAAAAATTAAGGATTTTGAAGGTTTTTCTTTTTGTAAAATAGATCAATTAAGAGCTATTAGTAAACTAAGAATACAAACAAAAAAATACGAAAATAAATATTATAACAACTTTAATAGAAAAACAGGTGAATATTCTAATCCAGAATTATCTACTGAACAAATGAACTTAATTGATACTGCTATTCAAGAATTGAAATACAAATCAAAATAAATGTTACACTATCCAATATAGTGTAACATTTATTTTTGGTGCTCCCTCAAGGATTCGAACCTTGGACCCACCGGTTATGAGCCGGTTGCTCTGACCAACTGAGCTAAGGGAGCATATATTTAATTGTTTTTCGCTTAACGCAAGATAAAGTATAAACTATTTTTTATATGTTGTCAAGACTTTTTCAAAAATTTTTTGAGGGATTTTGAGTGCTGGCTCCTTAATCCCTCAAATTTTATACTAAAAATTTTCTCCTCTTCCTTCAGGAAGTGCTTCTGGATATTGTAAAACAACTCTAATTTTGAATGCATATTTTATAGCTCTTACTACTTTGCTATTTTTAATTTTTTGCCATAGTGATGGTTTTGCTTCAAATGATGTTTCTTCTATATATTGTTGTTGTGCTTGCTCTTGTACTTGTTCTTGAATTACTTTTTCTTCTTGTTTTTCTTCTACCTTTTCTACTTTTGCAGGTTCTTCGATTGGTGTTGGTATATTTTTCAATGCATCTGCTACTTCTATTCCTATATAACTTAATGCTTTTGATCTATCTTCTATTCTTTCCATATCTATTTCAATATGTAAGTTAGATTCTAGATTATTTACTCTAGCATTTAATAGTTTCATTGCATCCATATAGTTTTGTGATGTTTTACCTTTGCATTTTCCAAGAATATTTAATGTATCTATTATATCTTCAGAAAAACTATCTTCTGCATTTTTTACTTTGTTTTTCCAGTCTTCTTCTTTATTATCAGCAGCTTCAATCAATTCTTTTAATTGTCCTGCTAAAGCAATATTTTGTTCTCTTTGTCTAATTAATTCTTCTATTCTTTTAGTGTTTTCTTCAAATTGATTTGTTGCGAATTCAACTAACCCATATGCAGCTTTGTACACACTGCTAGGGAAATTCTTCTTTTTAGGATATTCAATTAAATATGTTTTTACAGATTCTATTAAATCTTTAAAATATGCATCCTCATCTAATTGTACTATTTGCTTCTTGCTGTTAGGATTTATCATTTTTTGAACTTTTTCTATATTAGATAATATTTTTTCTTCCGTGATTACCATTCTCACGTTTACTATGCCAGATCTAGACATTGTAAACAACCTCCTTATCTTACGCTTTATTGCTTTTACTGTTTTCTTTATAATTATACAATATAAAACAAAAAACTACAATAGAATTGCAGTTTTTTTATTTTACATTTTCGTTACAAAAATATTACAATTTTATTACAAAGTAATTTTCTTCATTTCCTCTTGTCTCTTTATTTTTTTAGTTGTTGTTTTTATTAACTCTTCATCTGTTACAGTTATTTCTTTTATATATTTATATGTAGGCATTGTTCTATTTATTCTTTTAATTTCTTGCCATAATTTTCCTTTAATTTCCTCTTTATCCTCTAATCCGTAGATGTCTTTCATAATATCTTTGTCATATACTATTTTAGCAGATACTTTGTAATTTCCATCTTCTTCTTCTTTTCCATATACAAAACTTTCAGTTACACCTGCTATTTTGTTGATTAATATTTCTAATTCTTCTGGATAAACATTTTTTCCGTTTTTTAATACTATTACAAATTTCTTTCTTCCTGTAATAAATATGAATCCATCTTTATCTATTTTAGCTAAGTCTCCTGTGTTTAGCCATCCTTCTGCATCTATTGTTTCTTTAGTTGCTTCTTCATTTTGATAATATCCAAGCATAGTTATTGGTCCTTTTACTAATAATTCTCCTATTCCTTCTTCGTTTGGATCTTTAAGTTTTACTTCTAGTTCAGGTAATGCCTTTCCTATTGAACCATTTCTTGTAAATTTATCATCTTCTACTGCTATAACTGGTGATGTTTCTGTTAGGCCATATCCTTGTGCCATCCTTATTCCTAAACCATTAAAGAATTTTTCTGTTTCAGGGTCTAATGCTGCCCCTCCTGCAACTAATAATCTTAATTTTGAGCCTAAATTATCATGTATTTGTTTGAATAATTTATTTCTTACATCTACACCAACTTTTAATAATACATTTGAAAGTTTCATTCCAAAATTTACTGTTTTAGTTTTTCCTTGGCTTTCAATTGCTTTCATAACTTTTTTGCACATACCTTCATATAAAACAGGTACTGATACCATTATAGTAATTTCATATTCTTTTATATTATCTGCAATATGTCTTATTCCTTCGCAAAAAGCTATTGAACTTCCTCTTGATATTGGGAATAAGAATCCGGCTGTACATTCAAATGTATGGTGTAATGGTAAGAATGATAAAAATCTATCATTTTCATCTATATATAATACTGAAGATATATTCATTAAATCACTTGCAATATTTTTATGTGATAACATTACAGCTTTTGATTGAGAGGTTGTCCCTGATGTAAATAGCATTATTCCCATTACATCTGGATTAATCTTAGCATCTAAAAACTTTTTATCACCATTTTCTATTTGTTCTTTACCTTTTTCTATTAACTTTTTAAAAGAAATTATCCCATTTGAACTTTCTTCTAAATCCATTGAAATAAAATATTTTAAGTTTGTATTTTTCTTATCTTTTAGTTCTTCCATTATTTCATCATATTTTGAAGTATAAATGATTGCTTCAACCTCTGAACGCATTATTAAACTTTCTATTTCGTTATTAGGTAATGCTTTATCTAATGGAACTACTATTCCTGTTCCATTTGTTACTGCTAGATAGCTTACAGCCCATTCATATCTGTTATTACCTATAACAGCAACTCTTTTATCTTTTAATCCTAAATTGATTAATGCAGTTCCTAAGCTATCTATGTCATTTTTAAATTCGTTGTATGTAATTTCTTTAAACTTTTCTGCTTCTTCTGTTTTAAATACATATGCTGGTCTATTTCCAAATTTTTCTACTGTTTTATTTAACATATCTTTTAAATCTGTAAATTTTTCAATTTCATGTATTGGTTCTCTCATACTTAATTTCCTTCCTTTTATTAATTTACTCTTTGACCTTTATACCTTTAATAACTGTATTTTCAAATTCTTTATATAATTTGATTACTTCTATTTCTTTTTGATTTTTCATTTTATAAACTAATGTTGAAGCTATTAATGCATATATTTCTGATGCTATTGCTTTTGCATCACCTTTTTTTATTTGCCCTGCTTCCATTCCTTCTTCAACTATTTTTTCAATTTTGTCTATATATTCATAGACATATTTTTGGCACATTTGATTTCTTGCTTCTTTGCCATAAAATTGGCTTAATAAAATTGTTATAAAATCTTCATATTTATTAACAATTTTAATTTCTATTAATACAATTGCTTTTATTTTGTCTATGTAATTATCTAATTTTTCTGTTTTTATATCTATACTATTTTGTAATAGTTTTACTCCTTCTTCTATTAGGAAGTTAAATATTTCTTCTTTGCTTGAAAAGTGATAATATAGTGTTCCTTTTGCTACGCCTACTGTTGCTGTTATTTCTTCTATGCTTGTTGCGTCATATCCTTTTTCTGCAAATAATTTCATTGATGTTTCAAATATTTTTCTTTTTGTTTTGTTCATATTTGTTCACCCCGTTTCGCTCATATTATATATTTAATATGGAAATATTGCAATATTTTTTTGTAAATTGAATAGGTAGTATAAAAATTTTTCTTCTACAAATCTTTACAAATTTCAACACTTAATATAAAATAAGATTGTATAAATAAAAAGCAAAAAAATGGAAACACTAAAAGAGAAAATTTTTTGGAGGAAAACGAATGAAAAACAAAAATGAATTAAATTTCAAAGACTTAAAAATGACATGTAATGAAGACATTTTTAATTTCAAAACAACAGCTGAATTATCAAATATCACAACAGGAATAGGTCAAGAAAGAGGAATAAAAGCGTTAGAGTTTGGTTTGCAAGTAGATGTAAAAGGTTATAATCTTTATCTTGAAGGTCCTAGTGGTGTTGGTAAAACCATGTACACTAAAAATTATTTAGATACAATATCAAAAAAGCAAAAAGTTCCTAATGACTGGTGTTATATTTATAATTTTGATAATCCAAATGAGCCAATAGCGGTTTCACTGCCTGCAGGTCAGGGTAAAGAATTTAAAGATGCTATGGATGGCTTTATTTTAGAGGTTAAAAAAGATATTAAAAAGACTTTTAATGCTGATGATTTTGAAAAAGAGAAAGCTTTACTTAAACAAGAATTTGAGGAACAACGTTCTAATATATTAGAGAAATTAAATGATGATGCTTCTAAATATAATTTTCAAGTTAAATCTTCTCAAAATGGTATTTATATGATGCCTATTGTTGGTGGTAAAGCAATTGATGAAGAAGAATTTGATAAATTAGATAATTCTGTTAAACAAGAATATGAAGAAAAATCAGTTATTGTTCAAAATCAAATAATGGAAGCTATTGAACAAATTAAAAATATTGAGAGACAGTCTGATAAAAAAATATCTGAATGGCAGTCAAATATTGCATTACTTACAATAAATGTTCATATTAATTATTTAAAATCAAAATTTAAAAGAAATAAAAAGATAACTAAATTTTTAAATGATGTTAAGCAAGATGTTTTAAAAAATGTTTCTTATTTTGTTGATGAAGATAAAGAAAAGGAAAAACAGCAACAAATGAATCCTGCAAATAGAAAACAAGACCCTTCTTTAAATTATAGAGTTAATTTATTTGTAGATAATTCTAATCGCGAAGGTGCTCCTGTTATAATGGATTCTAATTATTCTTATCACAATATATTTGGCTCACTTGAATATGAAAACTATTATGGTGCTTTGAAAACAGACCATACTATGTTAAAGCCTGGTCTTTTACAAGAAGCTAATGGTGGATATATTATTTTTCAAGCTAAAGATTTGTTGCAAAATAATATGTGCTATGAAGCTTTGAAAAAAGCTTTAAGAGTAAAAGAAATTAGTATAGAAAATACAGCTGATCAACGTGCATCTATGGTTATGGTTTCTTTAAAACCAGAGCCTATACCACTTGATTTAAAGGTAATTTTAATTGGTAATAGTAATATTTATCAAACACTTTTAGCAATGGATTCTGATTTTAGAAAATTATTTAAAATCAAAGTTGAATTTGAAGATGATGCACCATTTAATAAAGAAAATGCAAATAAATTGGCTCAAATAATTCATGGTTTCTGTGAATCAGAAGAATTACCACATTTGGATACAAGTGCTATGGCAAGACTTATAGAATTTGCATCAAAACTTGCTGGAAGTCATAAAAAATTATCAACTAGATTTAACGATTTGATACAAATTGCTGGTGAAGCTGCTACTTGGGCTAAAATTGCAAAATCAAAAGTAGTTACAGCAGAATTTATAGATAAGGCTTTAGCTGAAAGAATTGAAAGAGTTAAAAAATTTGATTCTAAATATATGGAAATGATAAGAGATAATTCATTATTAATTGATACAAACGGTTTTGAGGTTGGAACATTAAATGGTTTAACAGTTATGACAATTGGAGATTATTCTTTTGGAAAGCCTGCTAAGATAACAGTTAACACATATACTGGGAAAAATGGAATTGTTAATATTGAAAGAGAAGTTGAACTTTCTGGTTCTACTCACTCTAAAGGTGTATTAATTTTAACTGGATATTTAGGAGAAATGTTTGCACAAGATATTCCTTTATGTTTAACAGCAAGTATCTGTTTTGAACAATTATATAATGGTGTTGATGGTGATAGTGCTTCTAGTACAGAGCTTTATGGATTACTTTCTAGTCTTTCTGGAATACCTATTAATCAAGCAATTGCTGTTACTGGTTCTGTTAATCAAAAAGGACAAATACAACCTATTGGTGGTGTTAATGAAAAAATTGAAGGTTATTTCCAAATTTGTAAAATGCGTGGATTAACTGGTGAACATGGTGTTATGATACCTGTTCAAAATGTTGATAATTTGCAATTGTCTGATGAAATTGTAGACGCTGTTAAAAATGGTTTATTCCATATTTATGCTGTTTCTACAATTGAGGAAGGTATTGAAGTTTTAACTGGTGTTCCTGCAGGTAAAAAGGATAAAAATGGTCACTTTCCTGCCGGTACTGTTAATTATTTGGTTTATGAAAAGTTGAAAAAATATGCTAAGGTTAGTGAAAATATAAAATAAATATACGTAAAAAAGAGGCTATTATGAACTATAGCCCCTTTTTTTGTGGAAAATTTATTTAGCCTTGTGTTGTTTTTATCTGCTCTTTTTTCTTTTTACCAAGATTCCTGCTAATCCTGTAGCAGACATTCCCATAATTCCATATGCAAATGGTATTGCGCCACTTTCTCCTGTCTTAGGTACATATTCCGTTGCCGTTGTAATAGTTTGCTGTGGTTCTGGATCTGATGTCGGCTCAGGTGTTACCTCTGGATCAGGTGCCGTATCTGTTTCTAGTGTTGGCTCTGAATCTGATATTGGCTCTGTATCAGGCGTTGGATCTGGGTCCGGTGTTTGACCAGGATTTGGATCTGGTGTTTGGCCAGGATCTGGATCTGGTGTTTGGCCAGGATCTGGATCTGGTGTTTGGCCAGGATCTGGATCTGGTGTTTGGCCAGGGTCTGGATCTGGTGTTTGGCCAGGGTCTGGATCTAGGAATTCTATGCTTACAGTCTTAAAGTTATTTAGCCCTTCATCCTGCTCTTGATGTCCGTTCCCTTCCTGATGGCTTACTACCATAGTTCCACTTCCTTTACTAGAAGTAAAGGGAATTTCAATGCTTTCATCCTTAGATATTCCCAGAACATTATCAGTAGTATTCATCTCTACTGTTACAACACTACCTGTTAATACCGCGGAATATTGTTCCCCATTAATTGTTACTGTAAAGTATTCTTTGTTTTCAGCAACTCCAGAAATATTATGGATGTGTATCTCTGTCTGCCCTGTTCCCGGTTTGTTAGCATAGACTCTTGTTGATATACAAGATATCATCATGGTAAATACTAATAAAAACGCAAACATTCTTGCATATTTCCATAGCCTTCTTTTTTTCATAAGATATTCACTCCTTTTCGATTCTAAATTTAATAAATTGCTAAATAAATTTTCCATTTGCAGGATACTTTAATGACTGTATCCTTATGTAATTAGTTATGCATTATAATATATGCTCCTAATTAAAAAATAATGACTAAAATTAATTTATTTTTATAATTAATATTTAAGCTTTAGAATTTTACAGAGTGTGAAATAATGCAAAATATAAAAAGGAACTATCTATTTTAGACAATTCCTTTTAGTAGATTATTGTATTTTCTTAGCAACAACTAGTAATCTTCCATCTTTAACATGATAATTACAGGTACAAAGTGTTATTAGACTATCACCATATTCTGCAGTTATTCCTGTATCATATAGTGAAAGTTCTTTTACTTGATTAATATATTTTTGAAATTCTTCTTTTGAATCTAGTTCAATATAATCATAATAAACAAATTCATCTTCATTATTCTTTTCATTATAAAATACTTGTGCAAGTAACACAGCAATAATTTGATACTCAGCTTCTTCGTAAATAGTATCAAATTTTATAATCTGATGCTCATCATAAAAACTTTTCTCCTTGTACCTTTTTAGACTTCCAAACATCGTTCCATTTTTCATATTATGAGAATATATAATAATATTTTCACTTTCTAAAGTACAACGTCCATCAATTAGAGGAAGTCCTGTTTGTGATTCATTTTTTTCCCAGTCCTTATGAATGTAAAATGTAGGATTATCCTTAGTCTGCATAACAGGATATTCAATTGGTGTATCATCGATTTTGATCCATCCAATCAAATCCTGATTTTCTTGATATAGTTCTTTATATTGTGGTAATATTTGCAGTTTTTCTTCCTCTTTTGTCTCTTTTTCTATTTCTTCATTTTTTACTTTTTCTAAAGTTCCCTGTTGCGGTTCTTCTACAATATCTACATTTGCTGGATTTTCTATAGTGCTTTGTTGTAAATCTTCTAGCATTTTTTCTTCCTTTTGCATTTTATATTGATTATATCCAATATAAGATAATGAACAAATAAAAAGAATAATAAAAACTACTAAAAGAATTTTTGTTACTTTACTTTTCATATTGCTACCTCCTTGCTGATTATAATAACAACATAAAAATCCAATTATTAAATTTGCATATAATATTATATTTCAATTATTTTTACATAATGCCAAATTTGATATATTTATTTTTAAAAAATATTTTTCAAATTTAATGCAGTCTTTTCTTTTATATGTTCTAAAATATACACACTTTTATCAAGTTCAGGAACTGCTTCTGAATATTCCTCTTTTTCTATATATCCCTTCAACCCAGTAAGTTCTGTCTTAACTTTTTCTAGTTCATCATGTTCAATATAATAAGCCAATTTTTCATATCTTGAATCCCATTGTTCATGTATTTTATCAATTTTTTCTTTTGCAATATTTACATCTATCTCATCTTCATTTTTTATTATTTCTTCTCTTAAATCTGACAAACTATTTTTAGTATCATCAACAGACTCTCCTGTATAATTTTCAGTAACAGTATTTCCTGCAAAAATAAGAACCACAATGATTATAGAAATTATTAACTCTTTAGTCATAAACTCCTCCTAGCCTTCTTTCTTCTGGCAAAAAATTTGTCCCTTTCCGTCATAAGTAACAACAAGAGCTTCTTCAGGTTTCATTTTAAATTTTTCAACTTGTTTTTTTAGCCACTCTCTATTTTTACCCAAAGCTTTTAAATTATCATCCATTATTTTTCCATCAACAACTAAATCATACGGAATTCCTTCATATTCAGGGACTATATTAAAATCTTCTGGAATTGTATTTCTTTTTTCAGGTTTTTGTATTACTGTAACTTGTCCACTTGTTTCTAATATTGCGTATTCCACATCTCCTAAATTGATAACATTATTTCCTCTTAGTCTTTCTTCTAATTCATTAATCGTAAATCTTTCTTTTTTCAAGGCTTTTTCATCAATTTTTCCTCTATATACTAAAATAGTAGGCTTTCCGCAAATAACTCCTCTTGCTTTTATGCTTTTCATATTTATTATTGAAATAATTAAATGCATTACTAATAATCCAAGTATTGATATTATTCCATTTGATATTGGAATTCCTGGGTCTGTCATTGGAATTGACGCCAAATCTGCAATCATTATTGCTATTGCAAGTTCAAATGGCTGAAGTTGACCTATTTCTCTTTTTCCCATTAAACGCATAACTATTAGTACAAATATGTATATTAATATTGATCTAAAAAAAGTAATTAACATTTTATGCACCTCATTAAATTTTGATTTTTCTTTTATTTTTTACAAAAATTAACTTTTTTATACTCATATTTTTGAATATTATTTTAAAATTCGTGAATAATAAATTTAGAGCCTTGAAAAGCAAATTTAATTTTACATTAAAATTTTAAAAATCTAAGGAGGTTTTATATATGGCAAATTCACAAACAAGAAGTGAAAATGGTACTTCTACAGTATGGCAAATAGTTGGAAGATTAATTGCTGCTGCTGTTGTTTTAGCCATTACTGCATTTTTTACACCTGGATTTACAATTAATAATATTTGGACTTTAATTATAGCTGCTATTGTTTTAACTGTTATAGATTATTTAGTTACTAAGTTTACAGGTTTACATGCAAGCCCATTTGGTAAAGGCTTTGTAGGTTTTGCATTGGCCGCTATTACTTTATATGTTACTCAATTCTTTGTAGCAGGATATTCTATATCATGGATTGCTGCTATAATAGGTGCTTTAATCTATGGTGTAATTGATTACTTTTTACCAGGAAATCAAACAATGTAATAAAAAAGAGGGATTTGGAGTGCTAACTCCATAATCCTTCTTTTCTATTTTTGTCTTTCCCAATATTTTTCATACAATTCCTTAGCCGTTTTTGGACTATCTACACCCTCTTTATTTTTAACAGGTGCAAAATCATCTTCTCTTTTTCCTCTAAGAATTGCAATATCATCAAATAATTCAAAACTATCAAAAATGAAAGCTTCAAATTTATATGAATTTGGCTCATCTGGTATAACTTCTTTGCCTTCTTCATCTATATAAGAATTTTTCTTAAACGCACTATGATAAATCAATGGTTCTTTACTTATTTTTTCTATTGCTTCTATTGTAAATAAATTACACATAATATGTGATTCACCATATTTAAGTTCCCCATTGTTATCAACTTCTTCAGCCATTTTTTCTGGTAATTCAGAATATTCTATAACTTTTGGATGCCCATTCATTTTGCAGAATACTCCAACTCTTTCATGTGGATTTGCTTTTACTACTGATTTTGATGCTATTTGTACATTTTTATCTATTGCCATTCCAAGTAATGTAGTATCTGCCATTTTTAATATAGCATTATCTACTCCACCTATGAATATCCATTTTATCCCTCTTTCTTTCATATCTGAAAGCATACCTGTTTTTCTTAAAGATGAGAATACTCCTCCATTTCCATCAGATGCTTCTTTTATTTTTAAATCTTTTCCAATAAGCATTTTTCCTTCAGTATCTACTAATGGTAATTCACCTTGTTTAAATAGCATTACATGATTTTTATCATATCCAAAATAATTGTTTTTTTCTAAAAATTCTTGTGTTTGTTCGTTGTTTTCTCTACTTGTCATTATGTACCATGGAATAATTGTATTATACTTTTTATTTGCTTCTTTTAAGTTCTCAGCTAAAATTTCAAATAAATATTTTCCTTTTCCATAAACATCTAGTTTAAAAGTCCCTTTTGGCCCTGTGTGTCCAAGCCTTGTTCCTTGACCTCCTGCCATTGTTACGACAGCATATTGTCCACTTACAATTACATTTTCTCCTAATTCATCAAATCTGTCTTTTTCATTTTTAGTTAATTTTTCTTTATCTAAATATTCCACTGCTTCTATTTTATTTTCTTTTATTTCAATTTCTTTTTTAGTATTTTCATATAATTCTAATATTTGATGAAAGTCTATATTGTTTATTTGCTCTATTAATTCTTGTTTTTTATTTTCTTCTAATTTATTTAATAATTTTATTATATGTTCTTGGTTATATGTTTTTAGTAATTGTATTACTTCTTCGTTTTTATCCATCAGTTACATCCTTCCTTTATTATTTACTTTAATAAATAATAAACTTCTATATTTAATACTATATCTTATTCACATTTTTATTTTTGGTTATTTTTATAACATTACAATTCATAATTCATTAATATAGAGTAGTATAAATTGATAATATATAAATTTTTACGGCTTATTTTAAAACTATGAACAGTAACATTTTAACACAATTTTATAAATTTGGCAATTTTTTTTGAAAACTTGTCATATCTTTTGAAATACGCAATATAAATTAATTAAAGTTATGTGGTACAAACATTTTTAAAATTGTGAATTTCAAAGGGAGGTATATAGATGGAAAGTTCAAATTTATATCAGGACATAGCTAAAAGAACCGATGGAGATATTTATGTAGGTGTTGTTGGTCCTGTTCGTACTGGTAAATCTACTTTTATAAAAAATTTTATGGATTTACTTGTAATTCCAAATATTGATAATGAATATAAAAAGGAAAGAGCAAAAGATGAATTGCCACAAAGTGCTGGTGGTAGAACTATAATGACAACAGAGCCAAAGTTTGTTCCGAATGAGGCTATTGAAATCACATTAGATAATAATTTAAAGTTTAAAACTCGTTTAGTTGACTGTGTTGGTTATTTGGTTGATAACGCTATTGGGTATTTAGAAGATGATATGCCTAGAATGGTAAAAACTCCTTGGTCTGATGAAGAAATTCCTTTTGAACAAGCAGCTGAAATTGGTACAAAAAAGGTTATTGAAGAACATTCAACTATTGGTATTTTAGTTACATCAGATGGTAGTATCACAGATATTCCTAGACAAGATTATATAAAAGCCGAAGAACGTGTTGTTTCTGAATTGAAAGCTTTAAATAAACCATTTATAATTTTATTGAATTCTGAAAATCCTTCTTCAGATTTTACCCAAGAGCTTGCTCAAAAATTAACTGAAAAATATGGTACTAGTGTTATGCCTATAAATTGTGCTAATCTTACTATTAACGATATCAACACAATGTTTTCTAAAATTTTATATGAATTTCCAGCACAAAAAATTGCAATTAAGTTTCCACGTTGGGTTGATGGCTTATCTTTCAGTCATCCAATAAAATCTCAATTATTTAATGAAATTAAAGATGCTTTTGAGGATATTCATGTTTTAAAAGATATATCAGGTTGCACAAAAAAAATTAGTCAGACTGAAATAATTTCTAGAACTACTATTACAAATATTGAGCTTGGCTCTGGAAATGTAAAGATAGAAATTGATGTTAAAGAAGAATTATTTTATAAAGTTTTGTCAGATATTACTGGTACTCAAGTTGAAAACGAAGGAGATTTATTTAGTATTATTTCTGAACTTTCATCAGCTAAGAAAAAATATGATAAAATTGCCTATGCACTGGAAGAAGTAAATGCAAAGGGTTATGGAATTGTTACTCCTTCAATTGATGATTTAGTTCTTGATGAACCAGAAATGGTTAAACAGGGTTCTAGATTTGGTGTTAAATTAAAAGCTACTGCCCCTAGTATTCACATGATAAAAACAAATGTAACTACTGAGGTTTCTCCAATTGTTGGTTCTGAAAAGCAGTCTGAAGAACTTGTAAATTACTTGCTTTCTGGCTTTGAAGATGACCCTAAGAAAATTTGGGAATCTAATATTTTTGGAAGAAGCTTGCATGAGCTTGTTAATGAAGGTTTACAAACTAAGCTTTCTAAAATGCCAGAAGATGCTCAGATTAAACTTCAAGAAACTTTGGAACGTATTGTTAATGAGGGTTCTGGTGGATTGATTTGTATTATACTTTAAAAAAGAAAAAGGGATTTAGGGACGTTCCTTAAAATCCACTCTTGAAGGGATTTGGGGACATTCCTTAATCCCTCTTTAATTTTCTTTTAATAATTCATTTCTAACATTATACAAATCATAATACTTTCCTTTTTGTTCCAACAACTCTTCATGAGTTCCTCTCTCAACAATTTTTCCATCCTTCATAAATATAATCTCATCACAATTTTTTATAGTTGACAATCTATGTGCAACAATTATAACAATTTTACCTTTAGAAATCTGATTAATAGCATTTTCTACAAGCATTTCTGTTTCACAGCTTAGTGCTGATGTTACTTCATCTAAAATAATAACATCTGTATCTAAAGCCATTATCCTTGCAAAATTTATTAATTGTTTTTCCCCAGTAGATAGTATATCTGGATTATTATATATATCTGTTTCATATCCTTTTTCTAATTCTACTATTTTATCATGTAATTTTAATTTTTTAAATATTTTTTCTATATTCTCCACAGTGATATTTTTATTAGAATATCTAATATTATCGATTATTGTATTTGGAAATATTTCTACTTCTTGCATTACATATCCAATTCTTTTTCTCAATGATTCTAAATTATATTCCTTATAATTAATACCGTTTATTAATATTTCACCTTTTATTGGTTCGTAAAACCTACATAACAATCCCGTAATTGTAGTTTTTCCTGCTCCTGTTTTTCCAACTAATGCAACTTTTTTATTTTCATCCAATTTTAAAGAAAAATCAGATATATTTTTCTGGTTTCCATTATATGAAAAATGTACTTTCTTAAACTCAATAGAATTTATCTTTTCTAATTCACTCCCCCTTTCTAAATCTTCTACATTTTCCAATTTTAAAAATTCTAGAATTTTCGAATAACTTACAAATGATTTATTAAAATCTGTTAAATGCTTTGTAAACCATTTAAACTCATACTCTAGCTGTCCACTATATTCTAATAATAATACTATTTGAGAATATGAAGCAATTCCTTCCATCATATTTATACCTGATGTATATATAATAATTGATGTTGAGAATGATGTAATAAATAAAAATATATTATTATATATAGAAATAATCTTTTCTAATAGATTATTTCTATCGTTGTATTCTTGCAATTTGCTTTTTAATTCTTCTTCTTTTTCTTTTACTATATTTAAAATCTTTATTGTTAAAAATCCATTTATTCCTTCATTAATAAGACTATATAATAGTATATTTATTTTTCTTATATCATTAATAATTTTTACTGTTTTTTTATTAAAATATAATGTTATTAAAAAACCTATGATATAAATTAGCAATATAAAAAATGTTATTTTTATATCTACAAACATCATAAATATAGCTATAATTGTAAATCTTGCTAACCCCATAAAGCACATTTCAACTATAATTTCTGGAAATAATGCACCTGCTTCTTGAGTATCTGTCTGTAAATATTGTAAAATAACTCCCGCTTCATTATCATCATAAAATTTTGTTTTTACATCTTGTA
This sequence comes from uncultured Clostridium sp., assembly GCA_945877035.1. GTDB lineage: Bacteria > Bacillota > Clostridia > TANB77 > CAG-508 > CAG-269. The sequence goes on from CAMCQH010000008.1 coordinate 41,457, forward strand.
ATTTATTAAAAACTTTTTCTCTTAAATCTCTTTGTACTTTTCTTTTTAAAATACATCTCATATCACAATGTTTCAGTACCATATAACATTGTATTAATAATAATATAATATAAATAGCGGAAAAAATTAATAATCCAAGAATATTTTTTTCTGGAATTTCTATATTAATTATATTTTTTATTATGTATGGTATTGTAAATATTTCCATAATTACAGTACTTTCTATTAAAATAAATAAAAAAATAAACTGCTTATTATAGCCCATATCTTTATACATTTCTTTTAATTTTTTTAGTTTATTGCCCATTTCAACACCTATATTACATTTTCTTTTATTTCTATTAGTTTTCTATAATCCTTATTCATTTTTAATAAATATTTATGAGTTCCTTTCATCGTTGTTTTTTTATTAATATAAATGACATTATCAACACAATCAATAATTTCCAAATTATTACTTACTAATATTATTGTTTTATCTTGATATTTGTTTTTTAAATTATTTAAAATATTTGTTCTAGTAATATTATCTACTTTATTAAGTGCCTCATCTAGAATAATAATTGGTTTATCATTAATTAATCCTCTAGCAAGAGCTATTCTTTGTTTTTGTCCTCCTGATAATTTGACACCTTTCTCTCCAACTAAAGTATCATACTTATCTTTAAATTTTCTAATATCTGATTCTATTTCACATTCTTTTGCTATTTTTTGAATTTTATTCATACTTATTTTTTTATGCAAAGATATGTTTTCTAATATACTACCAGAAAATAGATAAGTTTCTCCTAAAATTAACTCTACATTTTTTCTTATATCATTTTTATTTAATCTTTTTATATTATGGTTATTTATATATATATTTCCATCATAATCATAAAATCCTAAAATAGTCTTAGCAATAATACTCTTTCCACTTCCATTGTCTCCTATTATTGCTATTTTTTCTCCCTTTTTTATAATAAAATTTAAATTTTCTAGTACTGGCATTTTATCAATATATATAGTTACTTTGCTAAAAATAATATCTCCATCTAAGTTATATCTTTCATTTTCTTTGTCTTCTTCCTTTAAATTTAAAAGCTTATTTATCTTTTTAGTTACTACATAAAAATCATCTATTATTTCTAGATTTGCACCAAAATTCAAAAAGCAATTAAATATTTTGTCTGTTAAAGTCATTATTGCACTTAATGACCCTAGTGTCATTTTTTGTTTTATTACTGCTATTCCACCAATTAGATAAATAATAGGGTCTTTTAAATAGGTTATGTGGTCATTTATTATTTCATAAAATAATATTAATTTGACTAATTTAATATCTGTGTTTGCAACATTATCATTTAATTGCTTGTATCTTTCTTTTTCATCTTTTTGTTTATTTAACATTCTTATAAATTTAAAATTATTTACATTTATAGTTGTATCTCGTAATAGTTCTTTTTTACTAATAATTAGTTCTCCTATTGTTTTATTTAATTTTTTAAAATACCATAAAGAAAATAACAACATTATTATAATTGTTATTCCTATATAAAAAGTTATTATTATATTTAGATTTACACTTTCTTTAAATATAAATATACTTAAAAATATGATATCTAGTATTATATTAAATTGATTATTAAAAAATTTTGAATATACATCTGCATCTTCATTAATTCTTTGAATTATTTCTGTTTTATCATAAAAATAATAGCTTTTATATTCTAAATTTAAAACATGATTATAAAGTGTAGACTTTAGATTTATATTTATTTTTAATTGAAATTTTGTTGTTACTCTATCTCTTATATAATTTACTATCATATTTACAAAGTTTAGTAATATAATTATAATTGCAAACACTAATAAATCATGTACATAGTTATGGTTTAATATATTTCTGGTATATTCAGGAATAATATCATAATTATTAAACAAAATACCATCTATTGCATATTCTAAATTTTCAGCTATTTTCAATGTAATATAAGAAAAAAATATACTTGATAAAATTAATATAATTATATATTTTTTGGTTTTTGCTAATGCAATATTTAATACTTTTCTTTTCATATAATCCTATCCCTTTTATTTAGATTAGTCCTTCCATTAATATTCCTGTTTGTATTATAATATAGCTATAAAAAAAAGATAAACAAATCTAATACTAGTTTTGTTTATCTTTTATAAGGATATATATATAACAATTATTTTCTACATATAACTCAAAGTTAAAATCATCATCTATTTTATAACCTGTAGATTCTAGCCACTGTTTGTAAATAATATCTTCTGTTTTAACTATATCACTTTGTATTTGTGATCCAACATTAAAAATTGCATACTTCCCTTTAGGTATAACAACCTTCTCTGTTCCTTCATATTTTCTTTCACATCCTACATAATAAATTTGCTCATTATTATTTTGTAACGAAATTCCGTACATTCCTATTTCATCAAATTTTTTATATAACCCATTGTTTTCTATTTCATTATATAGTTCTCTTATCTTAAATAATAAATCATCATGTCTTTTTGCTGAAACTTTTAAACCATATACAATTTTTTCATCTATTTCTTTTACTTCATAATCTAATTCTTTACATGATATGTTATTATCAAACTTTATAATAGGAAATAGCTTATAATTTTGGTTACTTTTTTTACATTCATTTGGTGTTATTCCAAACATATTCTTGAACGCTCTTGAAAATGATATTGAAGAATCATATTGATATTTTATGGCTAGGTCTATTATTTTAATATCACTTGTTTTTAACTCTTCAAATGCTCTACTTAGTCTTCTTTTTCGTATATATTCTGATATAGAAATATTTGTTAAAAATATAAAAATTCTTTGTAATGAATATTCTGATACTCCTACTATTTGAGCTAATTTTTTATAATCAATTTCTTCTGTTAAATTTTCTTCTATATATTGAATCATTTTATTTAAATATTCGAAATTCACTATATTTCTCCTTCTATTCTTTCAAATTTTTTCTTCTCAATTGTCCACAAGCAGCATCAATATCAGAGCCTAGTTCTCTTCTTATTGTAGCAACAATACCATGGTCATTTAAATAATCTCTAAATTTCATAATATTGTCATTAGAACTTTTTGTGTACGCTCCATTTTCAATTTTATTAATAGGAATCAAATTAACATGGCAAAGCATTCCTTTTAATAATTTCACAAGTTCTTTTGCATCTTCCAAATTATCATTATTGTCTTTTGCCAAAGCATACTCAAAAGAAATTCTTCTATTAGTTTTTACAATATAATCTTTGCAAGCTTGTATCAATTCTTCAATTGGATAAGCTTCATTTACAGGCATCATACTACTTCTTTTTTCATTATTTGTTGCATGTAAAGAAATTGATAAAGTACACTGAATATTTTCTTCTGCCAATTTATAAATTTTAGGAACTAGCCCACTTGTTGAAACACTAATATGTCTTGCTCCAATATTTAATCCTTTTGGATTATTTATAATTCTAATTGCATTTACAACATTGTCATAATTATCTAATGGCTCACCTATTCCCATAAAAACAACATTTGAAATTCTAACACCAGTATCTTGTTCGACTGCTAAAATCTGTTCAACAATTTCACCTGATGTTAAACTTCTTACAAAATTAATCCCTGTTGAAGCACAAAATTTGCACCCCATTTTGCAGCCAATTTGAGATGATACACATATGCTATATCCATGATGATAGCTCATTAAAACTGTTTCTATTGCATTTCCATCTAATACATCAAATAAATATTTAATCGTTCCATCTTTTGACTCTTGTTTTCTTAAAATATTATAATTGCACATTGTGTAATTTTCTTTTAGTTTTTTTCTTAAATCTAATGACAAATTGGTCATCTCATCAAAATCTTTTACTTTTTCTTCATAAATCCATTTAAATATTTGCTCTGCTCTAAATGGTTTCTCTCCTATTTCTACTAATTCTTTTTTTAACTCATCTAAATTATAATCTTTTATATTTTTCATTCTTATCTCCTCAATTTTTAAGATCTGTCCCTTTTGGACATTACACAAATTCCTCCCAAACTAAATTTGCAAAATCAAGTCCTTTATTAGTTAATTTAATATTATCCAAATCAACAACAACTAAATCTTCTTCAACTAATTTCTGTAATTCATTTCTAAATAAATAAATTGGATTTTCTCCAAACTTTTCTTTAAATTTAGAAACACTAACACCATCTATTTTTCTTAGTCCTAAAAGCATATATTCCTTCTGCATATCCTCCAAAGTCTGCTCTTCATGCATAGTTTTCACATCTTCACTCTCTTTACTTAGATATTCTTCTAAATCACAAGTATTTGAATATCTACATCCATTTATATATGAATGTGCAGCTAGACCAAATCCAACATATTGCTTTTGTTCCCAGCAATTCATATTATGTTTTGATTCATATCCTGGTTTAGCAAAGTTTGATATTTCATAGTGTTTGTACCCATTTAGTTCTAAATAATTTTTTGTATATTTATATTGATTTCTTTCTTCCGCTTCTTCTGGTAATTGTAATTCACCTTCACTTATCTTATTTTCTATTTCTGTTCCCTCTTCTATTATTAATGAATATACTGATACATGCTTTGGTGCAGGTTTTAAATTCACTATTTTTTCCAAACTTTCTTTTAAATCTGATATAGTTTGAGTTGGAAGTCCTAACATCAAGTCAACATTTATATTGCTAAACCCCGCTTCTACTGCCCAATTATATGTATTTAAAAACTGCTCATAATTATGAATTCTACCAATTTCATTTAATAGCTTATCATTTGTGCTCTGAAGCCCAATACTTAGCCTATTTATTCCACAATTTTTATACAATTGTAGATTATTTTTAGTAACTGTCCCCGGATTTACCTCAATTGTAATTTCAACCTTCTCTTTATTTTTGATATTTGCAACTTCACAAATTTTATCTAAAACATTTTTTATCAATTCTGGCTTTAAAGAAGAAGGTGTCCCCCCTCCAATATAAATTGTAGTTATTTCATTATTTTTCAATAAATCTTTGTTATCTTCTATTTCTTCAATTAATTTCTTAATATACTCCTCTTGTAATTCAAACTTATCTGAATATGATACAAAATCACAATAATAACATTTCCTCACACAAAAAGGAATATGAACATACACTCCAATTTCCAACTTCCACCCTCCAACATCAAACATCCAACCTCTAACTTCCGACCTCCGTCATCCGACCTCCGATATCCGACCTCCGACTTCTATCCTCCATTCGCTATCTCCACAATCTTCCTCAACCTATAATTAACCCCAGACTTTCCAACAGGATTTTTTAATTTTTTTCCAAGTTCAACTAATGACATATCTGGGTAATCTATTCTCAATAAAGCTATTTCTTTTAAATTCTCATCTAATTTATTAAATTTATTACTCATTTGTAGCTTTCTAATTGCTTCTATTTGTTCAACAGATGCATTAATAGTTTTATTCAAATTGGCTGTTTGGCAATTTACAATTCTATTTACTTTTCCTCTCATTTCTCTTTGAACTCGTATATCTTCAAAATTCAGTACGCTTTTATTTGCACCCATTAATGCAATGAATAAAGATATCTCTTCACCATCTTTTAAATATATTGAGTATTTTTTATCTAGCTCTAATTTTTTACATTTTATATTCATACTACTTATAATTTCAAACAAATAATCTAAGTTAATTTTATTTGATAAATTTATTTCTAAATGATATTTTTTTTCGGGATTATTAATTGAACCCCCTCCTAAAAATGACCCTCTAATTATTGCCTTCTTATAATTTTCATTTATATCAGTTAAATCTTTAATATTAATTTCATTTTCTTTAACATTAACCTCATTTATACACTCTTTTGTTTTTAATGTAATTATAAATGATTTTCCATCAAATTCAATATTATGATTTATATCTAAATTTTTTAATAACTTTGAAAATCTGTTTATATTATATTCACTTTCAGTTGCATATCTTATATTATTTTTTATAATAGTTGCATTTTTAGAAATGAAATAACCTATCAATTCATACTTAACTTCTTCTTTTTTCGCTAGATTATTTATTTTACTAAGTTCTTCTTTTAAATTTGATGAAAAAGACATTTCAAATCCTCCTTATCTAATTCTTGTAACAACAATTCTATCATTATCATACAAATCTTTTTTAGAATATGTATTTTCAAATTTTTCTTCATTTTCAATAAGTTCAATTACATCTATTTTTTGATCAAATCCTATTTCCAAACATAAATAACCACCATATTTTAAATATTGATATGACTCTTTTATTATTTTTTTATAAAAGTATAATCCGTCCTCTCCTCCATCTAATGCAATATACGGCTCTTTTTTTACTTCTTCATCCAAAGTATCTATTACATTTCTTTTTATATATGGTGGGTTAGAAACTATTATATCAAATTTTTCATCATTCAGATTTGTAAATAAATCTGAACTAATAAATGTTATTTGGTTTTCTACTTGATTACTAATTGCATTTTTTTTAGCAATTTTTAAAGCCTCGTTGCTTATATCTATTGCTGTTATCTCTGTTTCTGGTAGATATTTAGCAAGTGATACCGCTATCGCTCCGCTTCCTGCACACAAATCTAATATCTTTTTTGCATTTGTTTTTTGGGCTATTTTGATAACCTCTTCAACTAATATTTCTGTATCTTGTCTTGGTATTAAAACATTTTCATCTACAAAAAAGTTTAATTTCATAAATTCTTTTTGATGTGTTATATGTTCTAATGGAATTCCTTTTTTCATCTTTAATATTGCATCAAAATATTTTTTTCTTTGATTTTCATTAAGTTCTTCCATGTCATTTACTATTACATATTGCCTTGGTTTGTTTAATGTAAATTGCATTAATAGCCTTGATTTTAGTTTTGGAGATTCTATATTTGAATTTTTTAATTCTATCATTCCTTTTTTTATTGCTTCCATTATTGTCATATAATCACCTTCTTTATGTATAATATTTTATCATTTTATGCTTAATTTTGCAATAAATAAAGTACTTAGTTTATTTTTTTACTAAGTACTTCTTTTTATTAATCATCTTATCTATTTTCTGGTTGAGTATGGGCGTTTGGATTTTGGTAATCTTTATTTTCTAAGTTTCTATTTATTCTTTGAACTATCTGTGAAATTGGTCTTTCTTTTGATATCTTTCTTATTTTTGGAAGTTCACATACATCTATATTACTTTTTTCTGCATATGAATTATAAAATGCTACTTCATCAAAATTACTTTCAAGTATTTCTCTTTGTATATGTTCGTATATTCCTGAGATTATATGTTTATCTTCTTTTTTTGTTGTTTCTCTTATACTCGAATGTAATAGGAATTTATATATTTCTTTGACACTATCATATTTTTCATAATCTACTTCTATTGAATCTGTTTGCATCTCATTTATTGCCTTTTTCTTCAAATCTAAATATTCTAATAATTCTGTATCTTTTTTATCAAATTTTTCTACTATGCTTTTTATAGTACCAAAATCTATCTTCTTTAATCTTAAAGCAAAAAGTCTAGCATTCCAGTCTTGACCTTTTGTTACAAGCTCAAAAAAGTTTTTTATATCTCCTAATTTTTCTATTAATTTATATTCTTCTAAAGTAATTTCTCCTTTGTGTTCTGCAATTTTTTTATAATATATTGATTCAAGATTGTCTATATGTTTGTATATATCACTTACAATACCATTTTCTTTTGTTACTAAATATTCCTTTGCCAATTTTAATTTTGGATTTTCAGGATTTTTTTCTTCAGTAAATGCTTCTAATAAATAGTCAGCAACTAAATCTTGTTGTGCTTCTATATCATCTTCTCTTGCTTTTATGAATTCTGTTACTTTCTCTCCTTTTATAAATGCTTTTTTTCTATCCTGTTTTATAAAACTTTTTAATATTTTTTCCCTTCTTGATTTCCATTTATTAATTTCTTTTTTCTTATCAGCTTCTTCTAATAATTGTTTTTGTTTTTCTTTTTTCAATGTTTTTACGGCTTTTTCATCATATTTACATTGTATTTTACCTTGATTATCTGAATAATATGTTCTCATAATTGATATATCTTTTTTACTTTTATTTGCTAATATATTGATTCCTTCAACTGTTATTTCAAATGGTATATTCCCTGTTTGCACATATTCGAATAATTTTTCGTAATAATCATATCCTGTTCCTTGATTTGTGTTTTCTTCTAATTGATTTCTTATTGCATTAATTATTTCAATAGCTTTCTCTTTGTCATTTCTTTCATTTGAAATTCCTAGTATTCCCATAATTACTTCTTGTGGAATATCATTTATTACATATTTTAAAATAATTGCCCAAATATGTTTAACTTTTCCATTATCCTCTTTAATTAATTCTCTTAAGACTAATTTAGGTCTTTTGCTCGTATCTTCTGTTTTTTCAAATATTTTGGTAGAATACTGTATATTACTAGAAGTTCTAGCATATTCTGTTAATTTATCATTTATTTCATTTTCTTTCATAATATCATTCCTTTTTACATTAATTAATTTATTTATAGCATAAAAAAAATTTTTTTACAATACTTTTTGCGAATTTTAAATCTTACAAGCTTTTACCTTTTTTATTCTATTACCTTCTATTTTTTCAATTTTATAAATAACTTTATCTGTTTCTATAATAATCCCTTTTTCTTTATCATTTGGTATTCTATTTAATTCAAATAACAAATATCCAGAAATAGTATCATAATCACCTTCTGGCAATTCAACTTCCAAAATTCTTTCTACTTCATATATCGGCATTTCTCCATCTAATATAAATGTATTACTATCTATTTTTTTGTATTTAATTTCTTCTATATCATATTCATCATAAATTTCTCCAACAATTTCTTCTAAAATATCTTCCATTGTAACAATTCCGGCTGTTCCGCCATATTCATCAACAACAATTGCTATTTGCTTTTTATTCTTTTTTAATTCTTTAAAAACATCATCAATATAAACACTTTCTAAAACATATATAGCTTCTCTTGCTATATTTTTTAATTTTGTATTTTTGTTTTTTGAAGTTAATAACATATCTTTTAGATAAATAATTCCTCTTACATTATCAATATTTTCATCATATATAGGTACTCTGCTATATCTTGTATCTTCATTTAATTCATCTATTGCTTCACTAATTGTAAGTTCCATATCTAAAGCATATACTTGAGTTCTTGGAATCATTATTTCAGAAACAACTCTATCATTAAATTCAAATATTTTATTAATCATTTCTTTTTCTCCTGCTTCTATTGCACCTTTTTCCTCTCCTACATCTACTAGCATTTTTATTTCTTCTTCACTTACTTCTTCGTCTTCTTGACCTGTTACACCAAATAATTTTGAAACAATATTTGTTGAGAATGTTAATAATTTTACAAATGGCAATGTAACTATCGAAATCGTTCTAATTATTCCAACTGATATGAATGCTAATTTTTCTGAATATTTCATTGCTATTCTTTTTGGTACAAGTTCTCCAAAAACTAATGTAAAATATGAAAGTATTAGTGTTATTATTATAATTGAAATTTCTCTCCACCTTGCTAGTGGTATATATGGTATTAAATTATATAATTTAGGAGCCAATATATCTGCAAAAGCATCTGATGCAAATGCACTTGATAAAAATCCTGCAAGTGTTATTCCTATTTGAATTGTAGCTAAAAATTTGCTTGGGTCTTCAAGCATTTTTTGTATTTTCTTCGCCTTTTTATTTCCTTCTTTTGCTTTTAATTCTATTTTTACATCATTTAATGATATAAATGCTATTTCTGTTGCAGCAAAAAAAGCATTTAATGAAATTAATATAATTAAAACTAATATTTGAGATGCCATACTTTTCCTCCACATATATTATTTGTTTTATTTTATTTTTTATTTATATTTTAATATTATTTTTTGGTCCAGGCACTTTTTAAAATATTTCACATATAATTTTATATATAAGATTTGGAGGTGCATTTATGTTAGAAGCACTCTGTAGTATGGGAATTTTAGGATTTTTTCAGTTTTTAAAATCTGCTGTGTTTGTTGTTCGGATATATATCTGGAAGTAATCTATTTCCTGAGCCATTAACAAGTGAAGAAGAAAAAATATATTTAGAACAAATGAAAAATGGTGATGAAGAGGCTAGAAATATTTTAATAGAAAGAAATTTAAGATTAGTTGCACATGTTGTTAAAAAATATTCAAATACAAAGGTTGAACAAGATGATTTAATTTCAATTGGCACTATTGGATTAATTAAAGGCATAAATACTTTTAATGTTGATAAAGGTTCAAAATTGAGTACATATGTTTCAAGATGTATTGATAATGAAATTTTAATGTATCTTCGTTCAACTAAGAAATTAAATGCTGAAGTGTATTTAAATGAACCTATTCGGCAAAGATAAAGATGATAATGTTGTTACATTACAAGAAGTTTTAGAAAATGATGATAGAAATATTGAAGATGAAGTTGATTTAAAAATGAAGATTAAAAAATTGTATAAAAAAATTGGGGAGGTTTTAAAAGATAGAGAAAAAACGATTATAGAATTACGTTTTGGTTTAGATGGGCATAAGCCTAAAACTCAACATGAAATTGCTGAAATGATGGGGATTTCTCGTAGTTATGTATCAAGAATTGAGACTAAAGCAATTGATAAATTAAGTAAAGAATTTAAAGAATAAAGTTTTATCAGTTTTAAATATTTTGTAATGATAATTTGCAGACTTTAAATTCTTAATGTAAGACTGACTTACAAAATTAAACAATAATTTGATTTATTTTATCATAAAAATTATTTTAAATCAAATTAAAAAAATTTTGATAAAGTGAGAATAATTTATTAAAAATGAGATAAAATTATATAAATACAGTTTAATCATTTTTCTAAGTAATTTTTTTATTTGAAAATTATATTTTTCTATGTTAGACTATAGATAATCTAAATAAGATTAACAATTAAACAAGTTATTAATTTACCCTGCATAGTGCGTGTAGACAGAATTTTTAGAACCTACAAGTTTGTAAGAGGAGCCAATCTCAAAATATGGCGTGCATGCTTGCATTTATGTAAGAAGCCCATGAGTATTTTGGTAGGCACCCACCTGTTTTTAGGAGCAGGTCCTTAAAAATTCAAGACATCTTACGGCTAAGGCGGGGATACCTTTTTTGTTTTTAGTTTTTTCATATTTAAAAAATATCGCACCTGCTAGTGCGATATTTTTATATTTTGGTAGCGAAGGGGAGATTCGAACTCTCGACCTGCCGGGTATGAACCGGATGCTCTAGCCAACTGAGCTACTTCGCCATATTTAACTGCGATATTTATTATACATTTAGTTTGCGCTTTTGTCAAGATAAAAATACAAGAAATTCAAAATTCTCGGAATTTCTTGTATTTTTTATAGTATTTACAGTTCTTTTCCTTCTTCTTGTATTTCTTCTTTATTTTTTGAATTTATTTTTTCTTTTACTGGATTATTAACTTTTGTTACTTTTTCTGTATTTCTAGCTACTCTTTTCTTTTTAGGAGCTTCATGCATTTCTAATTCTTTGGTCAAATTTGCAATACTATCTGTTGCTCCTAATTCTTTTTCTGCTTTATATATTTCTTGCAATTTTTTATCTGTTATTTTTTCATCTTCACTAGTTTTATCTCCAGCAATTATGTTTTTTAAGCTTGCAAATATATCTCTTAATTTTACTTTTTCTATAACATTTTCATTAACTGAAATATCCATATTTTTCTTAAAACTTAGGTTTTAAGTTTTCACCTCTTTTTCTTTTATAAATAAAAACTATTTATATTATAGCATATTTTTGAATTATTAGCAATAGTTTATGAAAAATTTGTTTTATGTATACTTCTATAGACTTACTAGTCACAGCTTTAAAATAATATATTAAAATTTTCTTGTTTTTATTCCATATATATAGTACAATAATTATTGAAAAAATAATATTAGGGGGAGCAAATGAAAATTTTAATTAAAAATTGTAATCTTATTTCTATGGATGAAAAAAGAGAAAAATTTGAATATGCAATTGATATTTTAATCAATAACAATAAAATAGAAAAGATAGAAAAAAATATTACTGCTGAAAAAAATTATAAAATAATAGATGCTTCTAATAGATATGTTCTTCCAGGTTTTATAAATACACATGCACACATAGGAATGAGCATATTCAGAGAATCAGTTGATGGATATACTACACAAGATTGGCTAACTGAGAAAATATGGCCTATTGAAGATAATCTTACTCCTGAAGATGTATATTATTCTTCACTTTTATCTTGTGCTGAAATGATAAAAACAGGTACAACAACAGTAAATGACCACTATTTTTTTCCAAACAGTGTAATTGAAGCAGTTAATAAATCAGGTATTAGAGCTGAATTAACAAGAGTTGTAATGGATGTTGATGGAAAAATGGAGGAAAGATTTTCTGAATTAGAATCTTTGATACAAAATAGTAATAATAAATATGATACTATTTATATTAGTGTTGGCATACATGGATTATATACTGCAAGTGGAGAATGTATTAAAAAGGCTATAGAAATTTCTAAAAAATATGATTTAAATATTCACATGCATTACTTAGAAAATTCTAAAGAATCAGGAGATATTTCAAATAATTATAATTCTAGTAAACCTTATGAAATTGTTAGAAAATATTTTAAAGATACAAATAGTATATTTGCTCATTGTGTAAAATTAACATCAGAGGATTTTGATGTATTTAAAAATTATAACATAAAAGTATCTCATTGTCCGATTAGTAATTTAAAACTTGGATGTGGAATTGCTGATATAACAAAAATGTTAGAAAACAATATAATAGTTTCATTAGGTACTGATGGTCAAGGTAGTGGTTGCAATTTAGATATGTTTGATACTATGAAATTTACTGGTCTTTTACAAAAAGGAATAAATGAAAATCCTGAATTATTGCCTGCCTACGAAATTTTAAAATTAGCTACAATAAATGGTGCAAAAGCTTTAAATAAAGAGAATTTAATTGGAAGTATTAGTGAAGGCAAATTGGCAGATTTGATAATTCTTGATTTATCTGATATTACTTTACAGCCTATAAATGATATTTTTTCAAATATAGTATATAATGCAAAAGGCTCTAATGTTATAACTACAATTATTAATGGAAAAGTTGTTATGGATAACAGAACTTTAATTAATTTAGATGAAACAGAAATTATAGAAAAATGTAAAAATATATTATCTAAATCTTCAAATTTGTAAAGTCTATTTATATAATAAGATATTTGTATAGCAAGTATTTGTTTCGCAAATATTTTTAAGAATTTTTTATTTTATAAAAAAAACCGTATTATTATTTTAATAACACGGTTTTTTTATGAATACTATTATTGTAATTCAACAACAGCTCCAACTTCTGTAAATTTAGCTTTTAAGTCTTCTGCTTCTTCTTTAGAAACATTTTCTTTAACTGTTTTTGGTGCTCCATCTACTAAGTCTTTAGCTTCTTTTAATCCTAATCCTGTAGCATCTCTAACTACTTTGATTACTTTTATTTTTTGATCTCCTGCTTCTGTTAATACTACGTTGAATGATGATTTTTCAGCAGCTGCATCTCCTCCAGCTACTGCTCCAGCTGCTGGTGCAGCTGCTGCTACTGCAGATACTCCAAATTCTTCTTCTATAGCTTTTACTAAATCAGCTAATTCTACTACTGTCATTTTTTTGATTTCTTCAATCATTTCTTCTTTACTCATTTTTAAATCCTCCTATTTTTTTTTGCGATATAAGTTCGCTACTCTAATTTTTTTATTTATTTTATTTTTGTTTTATTTTTTAAGCTTGAGCTTATATTTATGCTTCTGCTGTTGTTTCAGCTGATGCATTTTGTTCTTTTTGAATTCTTACTTGATCAACTGCAACTGCAAATTTTTGAATATTTGCAAGTAATGCTCCAGCAAGCATAGATAGTAATGTTTCTTTTGATGGTAATTTTGCTAAAGTTACTATTTCTTCAGCTGTCATTACTTTACCTTCTATAACTCCACCTTTGATTTTGTAATATTCATTATTTTTTGTGAATTCATAAATTGTTTTAGATGGTTCTAAGTAATCTTCACTACTCATTATTACTGCTGTAGGTCCTACTAATTTATCTTCTAAACCTTCGATTCCTGCTTCAGCTAATGCTCTTTTTGTTATATTATTTTTTATAACTGTATATTCTGTGTTAGATTTTCTTAAATCAGCTCTTAAGCTTGTTACATCTTCAACATTTATTCCTCTGTAGTCTGTTAAAAGTACTAATTTAGCTTCTTTGATTTTGTTAGCTAATTTTGTAACTTCTTCTTTCTTTTGATTTAATATTTTTTCACTTGCCATTTTTAAATTTTCACCTCCCAGAACTTACTTTTTATATAGGTATGCAAAATTACTTTGTAATTTTGCATAAGTTATCTGTATCTTGCTTCGTTTTGAACAGCTAACTTAAAAACACTCTTTATATCCATCCAAGGCTATAAAGAGTGCATTTATTACACTTTATTTTATAACCTCGGTAGGACTTATAAATCGCCTACTGTCTTTGGCTTAATATTCTATTTTTGGTTTATGAAAATTCCAGGTCCCATTGTTGTTGTTACTGATACACTTTTTATGTATTGACCTTTAGCTGCTGCTGGTTTTGCTTTTATAATAGCATTCATTATTGTTTCATAGTTTTCAGCTAATTTGTCTGCTCCAAAAGATACTTTTCCAAATCCTAAGTGAATAATATTTGTTTTGTCTAATCTATATTCAACTTTACCAGATTTGATTTCATTTATTGCTTTTGTAACATCCATTGTAACTGTTCCAGATTTTGGGTTTGGCATTAATCCTTTTGGTCCTAATACTTTACCTAATCTTCCTACAACTCCCATCATATCAGGTGTTGCAACTACTACATCATAGTCAAACCAGTTTTCATTTTGTATTTTTGGTATTAATTCTTCTGCACCAACAAAGTCTGCTCCAGCTTTTTCAGCTTCTTCAGCTTTTGGTCCTTTTGCAAATACTAATACTTTTTGTGTTTTACCTGTACCATTTGGAAGTACTACTGTACCTCTAACTTGTTGGTCAGCGTGTTTTGAATCTACACCTAATTTAACATGTAATTCAACTGTTTCATCAAATTTAGCTTTTGGCATTTTTTCAATTAATTCTAAAGCTTCTTTGATATCATATTCTTTGTTTTTTTCAACTAATTTAGCGCTTTCTGCGTATCTTTTAGCTAATTTTTTCATTTTCTTTTACCTCCTTTGGTTCTAACGAGTTTTACTCTCCCAATTTTATTTTTTATAAATATAAAATATTTATCATAATTAGTCAACAACAACTACACCCATAGATCTAGCTGTTCCTTCTACCATGCTCATAGCTGTTTCTAATGATGCAGCATTTAAGTCAGGCATTTTTTGTTCAGCAATAGCTTTAACTTGTTCTTTAGTTATTTTAGCTACTTTATCTTTATTTGGTTTTCCTGAACCTTTTTCAATTTTAATTGATTTTTTGATTAAAACCGCAACTGGTGGAACTTTTGTTATAAATTCAAAAGATTTATCTTTATAAACTGTTATAACAACTGGTATTATCATTCCAGGTTGATTTGCTGTTCTATCATTGAATTCTTTTACGAATTGCATAATATTAACACCACTTGATCCTAATGCAGGTCCTACTGGTGGAGCTGGTGTTGCCTTTCCTGCTTCTATTTGTAATTTAATTATATTTGAAATTTCTTTTTCTGCCATTTTATTGGCACCTCCTCTTTATATTTGACAGGGACATCCCTTTATTTCATTCCTATTGAATTTTCTTAACTTGTGAGAACTCAAGTTCTACTGGTGTTTCTCTTCCAAACATTGATACTAGAACTTTAACTTTATTTTTTTCTTTATTTATTTCTTGAACAGTACCTACAAAACCTTCAAAAGCTCCATTCATTATTTCAACTTGTTCATTAAGTTCATAATCAACATTTAATTCTGACATATCAAATCCCATGTTTCTTATTTCTTCATCTGTCAATGGAATTGGGTCTGTTCCTGAACCCACAAAACCTGTTACACCTCTAGTATTTCTTACTATGTACCATGTTTCTTCAGTCACTATCATTTTTATTAGAACATATCCTGGGAAAACTTTTTTCAAATTTGTTTTTCTTTTTCCATCTTTGATTTCTATTTGTTCTTCCATTGGAACTATTATGTCAAAGAAATATTCTTCAAGTTCTCTGTTTTTTACTGTATTTTCTAAATCTGTTTTTACTTTATTTTCATATCCTGAATATGTATGTACTACATACCATCTTGGATTCATATCGTAATCTTTTTGAGACATTTTTTAAGCCTCCTTTGATATTTATTTCAATTACTTTAACAATTATTCTATATTTTCTGTATTTTCTTCTGTTTTTGTCTCATTATTTGTATCTGTACTTTCTTCTACTGTTTCATTTGATATTTCAGTATTTTCTTCTGATACTTCATTACTTTCATTATCAGTTTCGCTAGTAGCAGAATTACTTACAACTTCTTTTATTTTATCAATTCCATATTTATTAATTGATTCAAATGTAATGTCTAATACAAATACTATAACAGCTGTAACTAAAACTATTGCTAATACAGCAACTGTATTATTAAATAATTGTTTTGGTGTTGGCCAACTTACTTTTTTTAGTTCTGCCTTAAAACTTTTCATAAAACTAGTTTTGTCTTTACTATTTTTTACTTCTTTCTTATCTTTTTTAGCCATTTTGTTTCCTCCCTAAAATAGCTTGATTTTTTATTTTGTTTCTTTATGTGTTGTACGTTTTTTACAGAATTTACAATATTTAACTAATTCTAATCTATCAGTATTATTTCTTTTGTTTTTTGATGTCATATAATTTCTGTTTTTACATTCTGTACATTCTAATGTTATATTTTCTCTTGGTCCTTTTGCTGCCATTTCGATACACCTCCGAATTACCATACTTTTTTATTTTTAAACGATGTGATCGTATGTCCGTAATATACATACGCTAAAATATTTTACCACTTTTTTTCGTTTATGTCAATGGATTTACGTAAAAAATTTATTTTTTCTTCTTTACTGAAAATCCAAATTTACCCAATTTTTTACCCATTGAATAATATCCACCATTAGCATAAGAAATTAGGTTACATTTTGATATATCAAATGCACCTTTTTCATCAATATATTTTTCATCACTATTTATTGCTAGTACTTCTGCAATAAACATTGTATGACTTCCTAACTCTTTTATTTCTTTTACTTTACATTCAACAGATACAGGGCTTTCTTTTATCATAGGACATTTTACGAAATTGGCTTTTTCTTTATGAAGTTTCATTTCTTTGAACTTATCAACTTTTGCTCCTGTTTTTACTCCACACCAATCTGTTGCTCTAACTAAATCTTTAGTTGTTAAATTTATTACAAATTCTCCTTGTTCTTTAATTAGATTATATGAGTATCTTGTTGGTCTAACTGAAATATAAACCATTGCTGGATTTGTATTTATAATTCCTGTCCATGCAACAGTTATAATATTTGATTTTTCCATTGTTCCACAGCTTACCATTACAGCTGGTATTGGATATAAAAATGTTCCTGGTTTCCATGTTACTTTAGACATTATCTTTCCTCTCCCTTTATGCTAATCAATAATTCTTCATAATGTTTTCGTGAATTTTCATCTTTTAAAGCATTGTATGCATCTTCTAAGGTTGTAAGAATTATAGTTCTTAATTTTTCTGTATTTTTTCCTTGATAGTTTTGTAACATTTTTTCCATTTGTTTCTTTTGAAATTTAAATGCCTCTTTTACACTAATATCTGTGGCTTTTTCTTTTTTTATTGCTAAAATTTTATAATATTCTTGGTATTCTGAAAACTTCCTTTTAAGATTTTCAAAACTTTTTTCATCAATATCTCTCATAATAATTAATCCTTTCCTTAAAATAAAGACATTTAAAAAAGAATATTTGTAATTCTCTTTTAAATATCTTTATTATACTACAAGAATATTATAAATTCAAGCAAAAAAAAAATCTAGCGACAACCTATCTTCCCAGCAGGGTAACCCACAAGTATTTTCGGCACATTCAGGCTTGACTTCTGTGTTCGGAATGGGAACAGGTATTACCCTAAATGTCATCATCACTAGAAAATTAATGTGTATATAAGTACACTGAAAAATACATAGATGAAAATTTATTGTTTTAGGATTCTGTTCCGATTACTTTTTTTCTTAACTTTTTATGGTTAAGCCCTCGATTTATTAGTATTGGTCAGCTTAATACAT
>CAMCQH010000009.1 GCA_945877035.1 uncultured Clostridium sp.
CAAATATGATTCATCATTTTTATTTGTTATACCAAACAAGTAATCAAGACTAAAGTTATAATGATTAGCATATTCAATTAATCTTCTTAATGGGATAGTATCTTTTCCAGTTTCCCAACCAGATATTGTAGTAAAGTTCAAATTAAAGAACTCTGCAATATCTTTTTGTTTTATATCAATATTTTCTCTACTATTTTTAAAGTTTTTAATTATCATTTTTTTCCCCCTATATAATTATTCCACTTACTAGGGCAAATATAATAATTCTAGGGGAAATAGACTATTACGAACAGAAAAAATTTGTATATTTGCACAATTCGACAAATTTTGCGATAGAAATATGATATATTTTTATTGAAATTACCAGAAAATATCGGAAAAAAGCATATTTTGATAGTTATAATCATTATATGAAATAGCATATTTCATATACTAAAATAAAAAAATTGACTTTTGTATATAAATTTAGGCATTTCATAAACTATTTAGTTTTTGTGTCAAAAAATGTGGTACTATGTCGATGAAATTAAAAACGAAAGAGAAATCCATCAGATTACCAATGATGTTTTTTTAAAATCAGGGAGGGATAAGATGGATTTTTATTTATTATATAAAAATAATTTAGAAAGCATACACTAACTTTTAAGGGTTAATTGTGTGCTTTTTTGTTTTTATATAAGACAATTCCATTCTATGTACTTATTAAGCATAAACATGCTGAAGGAAAAAAATTATGAGAGATTTTTTGGCGTAGCTTTATAGAAATGTTTATGTTTATGTTCTAAAAATCTACGCATTAAGAGGTGTGTAGATTTGAGAATTGTCTTGATTGATTTCAATATAATTGCATATTTCAAAGTGAGTAGAAAAGATTTTATAGACTTTTCTGCTCATTTTGTGTTTTTAGCTCCTAAATGTAGAGGACCTCCTATTACTTGAATTAACTGAAATTTGAGTGAATAGGAGGTTTTTCTTATGTCTAATGAAGAATTAGAAGATGATGTTGTACTTGCAAAATTTATAAATTATATGCAAAAAGCACTTTATCACATGAGATTAAATTATTTTAGAGATTATGAGAGAATGAGAGATTATGAGGTTGAACTAGAAGAAATTGAATGTCCAAATTCAAAAGATGTTATAAATGAAGATATATCAATTATAGGAGTTTTAAATGATACTGAAATTAAATTATTAAACCTATTATATACACAGGGATTAAGTTATAAGGAAATATCTGAAATAACAAATGAAAATATAGAAACTTTAAAGAAAAGGCGAACTAGAGCCTTAAAGAAATTAAAAAAGGTTATGGAGGAATGAAAAAATGCAATATAATACAGAGTTTTATAAATTATTAAGACAAGCTGTATATGATGATACAGCATTAGTAAGAGTATTAGACAAAATAATGAAACTTATAAATAGTAATTCTAAAGATGATGATGGGAAAATTAACGAGGATTTAAAGAGCGAATTGATTACATATTCTATTGAATTGATACGAAATAAAAAAATTTATAAAAAATTTGAAATTTGATGTCCACTTTTTCGATTTTTTTGTGCTGTTCATAGTAGAAGGGTTAAAAACTTCTACTATGGTATGCACATTGAAAATTGAATAGATTTTATTAGAACGACAAGAACTACATTCTAGGTGGGTTAGCAACTATTTAGATATCTAATAAGAATGTTATCTTATTATGAAGTAGTTTGGATACTTTTGTATAGTCATAGAACGAGCGTAAAGTTATAGGAATAGACCATAATGTTTCTATAATGGTGCGTCCCACGCAATGAGTACAAACCAGAGTTCTGGGTGGTAGATAACCAATGTTGCTAGAAACAATAGCAATCTAATAAATGAATGGAACAATTAAAGTTAAAATAATTTAACTATTAAAATGGAGGCTAAAATGTTAGATATTATTTCAATGATTATAATATTATTCTTTTTAATGGGACTACCTATGATTTTAATAATTATAGGTGGCAGTAAAAGTAAGTCAGAACAAGAAAGAACTTATGAATTAGAAGAAGAAGCACAATACTGGAGAGATTATGAAAAAGAACAAATAAGAAAGAAAAAAATTAGAAAAATAAAAATTAGGAGGTTTTTCAAATGGGTAAAGAACTTTATACATGGGAACAAGTAAGAGCTTATGGAGAAATTGCATTACATAATTTAACAAAATCAGCAAATGAAATAAATATGAGAAATTTTAAAAAGTGCATAGATCCACTACAAACTTTATATGCAAAAGATGGAGTGGAAGGAATGGCAGAATATTTAATGAATAAATATGAAAAATAAATAATAAAGAAAGATGTTAGTTTTTTACTAGCATCTTTTTTGAAAGGAAAAGTTATGGAGGAAATTAATCAATTAGAATACAAACTAAAGAAAAGCAAAGAAAATTTACAAGCAGATATTGCAAATAGAAGAATTGATAAAATTGATAATATTAGTATAGATTCTAATACTTCATTAGAATCGAGAATACTTAATTTCTTTCAAAAGATTAAAAATCCTTATGCAATTAGAGTTGGAAATATAGTAGTGGAAATGGAGTTTTCAGATAATTCTAATATATCTCCAATGGAGTGTATAGACGCTACTTTAATAAATGAATACAAAATGAGAGAAATGTCAAATGTGTAAATTTTAGAATTGAGGAATTTTAGTAAAATAGGATAAAATCAAAGGTTATGCTACTATTTGGGTGTAGGAGGTTTTAGAAAATGAAAAGAGGTAGAAAAAGTAAATATGATATTGAAATAAATAAATCAAAAGTTTGGAATGTTGCTGTATATATTAGATTATCAGTTCAAGATGGAGATAAAGCAGAAAGTAATAGTGTTATCAATCAGAAAGAACTTTTAAATATGTATTTGGAACAAAATAAAGAACTTAATGTTAAAGAATATTATATTGATGACGGATTTTCTGGAACAACTTTTGATAGACCTGCTTTCAAGAAAATGATGAAAGATATAGAAAAAGAAATAGTAAATACAGTTATAGTAAAAGATTTATCTCGTTTTGGAAGAAACTATATTGAAGTTGGAAATAAGATAAATTCATTTATGAAAGATAATATAAGATTTATATCTGTTTGTGAAAAGATAGATAGTTATAAAGATAAAAAGTCAGTAGATGATATTATTTTTCCTTTAAAAAATATAATGAATGAAATGTATTGCAAAGATGTATCAGATAAATTGATAAAGACATTTGAGGTTATGAAAAAAGAGGGAAAATATATAGGGGGAATACCACCTTTTGGCTATATAAGAGATGAAAATAATAAACACAAACTAATAGTAGATGAGGCTTCAGCAAGTGTTGTAAGAAGAATATTTGATTTATGCGAATCTGGAATTGGTAATGTGTTAATTACTAAAGAATTAAATGAAAAAAATGTATTAACACCAAGTGAATATAACTGTAAGATTTTAAAAATCACATCATCAAGTAGTAAAGTTGCAAAACAATGGACAGCAAGTATTGTCGGAAAGATATTAGATAATAGAGTTTATTGTGGGGATTTAGTTCAAAACAAGACAAGAGGAATTAGTTATAAAGTACATAAGAGATTAAAAAACGATGAAGAAGATTACATTATAATTGAAAATGCACATGAACCAATTATAGAAAAAGAAAGATTTTTTAATATACAAAAAATAAGAAAAGATAGAAAGTTTAATTGGAACAGAAGAATAGAAAATATTTCTATATTTGACGGAATTGTATTTTGCAGTAATTGTAATAAGCCATTAGTAGCAACTATAAAAGAAAAAAGTATGATAAATGATACTGAAATTGATAAATATGTATTGGAATGTAAAGAATGCAATAATCAAAATGATAAACCTTATGTAATAGATATGGACAAGTTAAAAATATGTATTTTTAGAAGTATTAAATATCATATAGATTTACTAAATGGATTTGAAAATGCAAGATTATCTGTTAAAGAAAATAAAGAATATGCAGACAAAATAAAAGAGAATGTTGAGAATTTAAAAAATAAATTAGAAAGACTTGATAAAGAAAGAACAAAATATTTCACAAAATTCAGAGATATGGAAATTGACGAGCAAGAATATATTGCTTTTATCAGAGAGAATGTTAAAGAGGAAGAAAATATAAAGGAACAAATTAAAAAAGAAAAAGCAAAGTTAATGGAGGCAAGATTAAGTTATAAGAATGTTGCTGAAAATAACTGGGTAGATACTTTAATGAAATATAAAAATCAAAGGAAGATTACAAAAGAAATGTTAAATGACTTAATAGAAAAAATTTATATCAATAATGATGGTAGAAAAATTAAATTAGTATTTAAGTATGAAGACGCTTTTAAATTAGCAATGGATTATTTGAAAATTGTAAAGGAAGGGGGAAATACTAATGCCTAGACAAAGTAAATATAATAAAGAAGAAAAAGATAATGTGAAAAGTTATCAATATAAAGCAGCAATATATATAAGATTATCAGTAGAAGATGGAGATAAAGAAGAAAGTAATAGTATAACAAATCAAAGAATGTTATTAAATCAATTTTTAAAAGATAATTCAGATATTGAAGTATATGATTATTATACAGATGATGGATTTTCTGGAACTACTTTTAATAGACCAGGATTTGAAAAATTGTTAGAAGACTTATATGAAAAGAAATTTAATACTGTTATTGTAAAAGATTTATCAAGATTAGGAAGAAACTATATTGAAGTTGGAAATTATATTGAAAAAGTATTTCCTTTATATAATATAAGATTTATTGCAGTTAATGACCAAATAGATAGCATAAAAAATCCTGAATCAGTTAATAGCATAATTGTACCTTTTAAAAATTTAATAAATGACGAATACTGTCGAGATATATCAAATAAAATAAAGGCAGTATTAAATGTAAAAATGAAAAAAGGAGAATATGTTGGAGCTTATGCACCTTATGGATATATCAAAGATCCAGATGATGTACATCATTTAATTATTGATGAAGATGCAGCAAAAGTCGTTAGAATGATATATGAACTTACTTTAAATGGATATGGAAGAACAGCAATAGCAAAAAAATTAAATGAATTAGGAATATTAAATCCAACAGGACATAGAGCAATAGATTTAAAAATGAAAACACCATTTAAGAATAATACCGATAAAGTTACATATTCTTGGTGTTCAACAACAATTAGAGATATTTTACGAAATCAAATGTATTGTGGAGATTTAGTTCAAAACAAAGGAAAACTAATTAGTTATAAAATACATAAAAGAGTATTAGTACCACAAGAAGAATGGATTATTGTAAAAGATACACATGATGCAATTATAGATAGAGATACATTTAATAAGGTACAAAAAGCAATACTAAACAGAGATACAAGAATGAATACAGATGGAAAAATATCCATATTTGCAGGACATATTAAATGTGGAGATTGCCAAAGGGCAATGAGTAAAAAGATACCAGGAAAATATAAAGGACAACCTAGAAATTATTATCATTATATGTGTTCTGCATATATGAGGTCTGGTGGAGAAATTTGTACAAAGCATAGTATAAAAAATGATGAATTAGAAAAAGCAGTTTTAGAAAGCGTAAAAGTTCAAATTGGACTTATAATAGATATGAAAAGAATAAAAGGACAAATAGATAGTAAAACATTTAATGATAATCGTAGAAGTTATTTGCTAGAAAATATCAATAAATGTGAAGAAACATTGAATATTAAAAGAAAGTTAAGAAAAGAGGCTTACGAGGATTGGAAATTAGGCATTATTACAGAAAAGGAATATAATGACTACACCCAAGAATACGGAAGGCAAATAAGGAAAAATGAAGCATATATTGAAGAAAACTATAAAGAATTACAGAATTTAGACAAAATGAGTACCTCTGGAGAATGGATTGAATATTTTGAAAAATATCAGAATGTAAATTCATTATCAAGAGAACTTATAGATGGACTAATAGATGATATATATGTTTATGAAGATAAGAAAATTAAAGTTAAGTTTAAATATGAAGATGAATACAATTATTTAATTCAATATATAAAAAGAAGAAAGGGAGATATACTTTAAAGAGAATTTATCTCTCTTTTTTCTGTAATTTTATAGAAAAAAATTAAATTTTATGATATAATTTGAAAAGTTTTAAGGAGGTTATATATTATAACCGCAAAAACTTAAAAAACTTATGTATGAACACTTACATAAGATTATGAAAAATACGAAAAACAAGAAAAAATGGCGAATAAAAGCCTCAAAACCCTTGATATTATAACTGTTTTAATGAAGAACGACAGGGTACGCGAATTTGAATGGTTAGATACGAGGAGTTGAGAGGAGGATAGATACTCTAAACAAATTGAAAAGGATAAAGAGCAAAGCGAAAAATCAGAAATTAATTGTTAAAATATATAATTACTTTAAAGTTGAATATAATAATTATAAAGCCATTACTAAAAAATGTGCTATAGCACAAAAATTAGGAGTAAAAATGAAGAATATTGATAATATTATTTTGTTGATGTTGTAGCAGATATAAAAGAATTTGTATTAAACGAAAATAGTTTAGATATATAAGATTTAGATAAGAAGAATTGTTATATAAAAATTATAGAAAGGATGTGATAAAATGAGCAATGAAATTGATATAAGTTTTAGCGAAATTATAAATATGATAGAGACTAGAAGAAATAATGCATACAAGAAAGTAAATGAAGAACTTATTTCTTTGTATTGGGATTTTGGAAAGTATATAAGTGAAAAAGTTCAAGATAGCAATTGGGGAGACAAAATTGTAGATAAGCTTGTAGAATTTATGAAAAGAGAGTATCCTACAATGAAAGGATTTACTAGAGCTGGAATATATAGAATGAAACAATTCTATGAGACTTATAAAGATAATGAAATTGTCGCTCCACTGGTGAGACAAATTAGCTGGACTCACAATGTTATGATTTTAGGTTCTACAAATACGATTGAAGAAAAAGAATTTTATATAAGAATGTGTATAAAAAATAACTATTCTAAAAGAGAACTTGATAGACAGATTTCAAGTGGATATTATCAAAGATATATGCTATCAGATGGAAAAGCAAATCAAAGTTTATCTGAAACTACAGGAGAAGAAGATTATCCTAACACAAAATTATTAGACATATATAGTTTAGAGTTTTTAGATTTACCTAACAATTATTCAGAAAAAGATTTAAAAAAAGCAATTATTTCTAATATGAAAGATTTTATTTTAGAAATTGGTAAGGATTTTACTTTTATTGGAGAAGAGTATAGAGTACAGGTTGGCAATGAAGATTTTTATATTGATTTATTATTTTATAATAGGACATTATGTTGTTTAGTTGCATTTGAATTAAAAATTGGAAAATTTAAACCAGAATATATATCGAAAATGGATTTTTATTTAGAAGCATTAGATAGACAAGAGAAAAAAGAAAATGAAAATCCAAGTGTGGGAGTAATTTTATGTGCAAGTAAAGATGAGCAAGTTGTTGAATACGCAATGAGTAGAAGTATGTCACCAACAATGGTATCTCAATATACTTTAAAATTAATTGATAAGAAATTGTTAGAAGAAAAGCTTAAAGAGATTAATAATATAGTAGAAGAAAATAATGAAAAAAATATCTAAAAAGGGAGGAAATCTAATGTTAAAAAATAAATTAGGAATAGAAGATCCAATAGAACTTGCTAAAGCAGAAGAAAAAGTAACTAAAATTAAAGCAATAAAATTATTTGAAACAGGTAAACTAAATTTATTTGAAGTAGGAACATTTAAAGGCTTATCACAAATTCATAAATATCTATTTGAAGATGTATATGAATTTGCAGGAAAAATTAGAACAGAAAACATTTCAAAAAGTAATTTTAGATTTGCATCAGCTATGTATTTAGAAGAAGCTTTAAAACAAATTGACAAAATGCCACAATCAAATTTTGATGAAATTATAGAAAAATATATCGAAATGAATATTGCTCATCCCTTTAGAGAAGGAAATGGAAGAAGTACAAGAATGTGGTTAGATATGATTCTAAAACAAGAAATAGGCAAAGTAATTGATTGGAGTAAAGTTGACAAGGAAGATTATTTACTAGCAATGGAAAGAAGCCCTATAAAAAATACAGAGATTAAATTTTTATTAAAAGAAGCATTGACTGATAAAATAGATGACAGAGAGGTTTATATGAAGGGAATTGATGCAAGTTATAATTATGAAGGCTATAGCACATATAAAGTTGAAGATTTGAAAAACTAAAGAATACATAGAAAGGCAAAATATGAAAAAAATTAATAAAAAAAATTTAATAACATATATAATAATTTTTGCAATTACTTGTATAATATTTTTACCATTCCTATTAGGCCATTATTCAACAGACACATACAACATAATAAATAGAGGATATAAAGAATACGCAATAAAATATTCACTAAATGATGGAAGACCAGTAATGTGTTTGATATCACTTATTGCCGAAAAAATAAATATGCCAATACAAGCATACATAATAATATTAACATCAATTGCGTTATTTGTATCATGCATAAGTGTAATAAAACTAAAAAATATAATACTTAAATTTATAGAAAAAAATGACAAAAAAATAGAATATACAATATTAGCAATATCATATATAATTATATTTAATTTTGCATATTTAGAAAACTTACAATTTGCAGAATGTGCAGTAATGGCAGTAAGTATATTATTAGACATAATTGTAGCACAAACAATAGTTGAAAAAAATAAAAATTATATACTAAAAAGTATATTGCTAACAATAATTTCAATTCTATTTTATCAAGGCACAATAAATTGGTTAATTACAATAGCATTTTTCTTATCAATATTTAAAGAAAAAAAGATAAATTTACAGGTTATAAAAAATGTATTTTTAAGTGTTATATGTATTGGTATGGGCTATATTGTAAATTTGATTCAAATAAAAATTACAGGAAAAATTTTTGATTTAACTCAAACAAGAATGGGAAGTATAAAAAATATAATAAATAATTTTAATTATATTTTGAAAAAATTATATGGAATATTATTAAATACATATAATTTATTACCTAAATATGCACTATTTACATATATTATAATGCTTTTGATATATGCATTGATTTTTGATAAGAAAAATGATATGCAAATAAATATAATTGCAATAATACTTGTGTGCATAGGTGCCGTATTTGCACCTAATCTTATGACATTATCAGCATTTGGAACAGGAAGAATGTCATTTTCAATAGGTGCAATGATAGGACTAATATTTTTATACATATATTGTAATTTAGATGCACAAAATGTAAAAAAACAAAAAATATCAAAAAATATATTATATGTTATAATTTTTTCATATATGATATTATCAATAACAAATTATGTGTCTATAATGTGCGAACACAAAAAAGTAAATGAGCAAGATAAACAAGAATGTGAAACAATAGGAAAATGGATAAATGAATATGAAGAAATTAATAATATAGAGGTAAAAAATATAGTTTTTATATATAACAATAAAAGTAAAGCATATTACAATAATATAAGAAATAAATCAGCATTATGTTATAAGGCTTTAGCAACAGAATGGTCAAGAATAGGAGCTATTAATTATTATACTAATAGAAAATTTAATGAAACATTTAATATATCTCAAAAATGCAATGAATATTTTAGAGATAAAAGTTGGGACAATTTAGATAAAGAACAATTAATTTTTGAAGAAAATACATTATATTATTGTTTATATTAGTAAAAGGCGAGAGTATCTGAAACATGAAGACAATTATGGAAGGAATATGATATGGAAAATTTAAAAAAAGAATATAAAAATGCAACAAAATATTTTTTAAAAAATAAAGCATTTATTGTAGTAATTATTTTAGTTACAGTATTAAGCTTCGGATTTACAATAACTCATCCATCAGTAGGCATGGATGAAACAGCTTTTGGTAGATATTATCAAGATAAAGAAATGCTAGAAAGTGGAAGATGGGGTTCATATTTAATATATAGAGGCCTAAATATAATAGAATTTACACCATTTTGGGTAGACTTTTTAGTTACTAGTATAATAGTAATTACAGCAGTATTATGGTGTGTTTTTCTAAAAAAGAATTTAGGAAAAAAATTATCACTTGGAGCGTATATTATTTTTGCAACTATATTTATTTCTTTTCCATTAATAAATGAATGTTATATATTTTCAAATAGTAGTTTAGCTGTTATGATAGGAACTTTTTTAGCATCATTAGGAATCATGACATTTTATGAGAATTATAGTAATCTTCATAAAAAAATAATATATGTATTAATAGCAATAATGTTAGCATTTGCTTTTGCAATGTATGAAGCTTGTGGACAAGTAATGTTAGTATCTATTTGTGTTACAGCAATTTTAATGATATACACAAATAAGGATAAAAAAATAAAAGATATTTTTAAATATTTATTTGCAACTTTAGGTATTGTTGTTTTAGCAGTAGTATTAGATGAGATTATAGTAAAAATAGTCTATTTAGCAGGTGTTAGAGCTTCAAATGAGGCAGATAAAGAAATAAGTTGGGGAAAATATGGAATAATAGAAAGCTTTCAATTAATTGTGATTAATATTATAAATGCAATGAGAAATACTAAATATTTTCCTGTACTTATATTTGATATAGTATCAGTAATTGGATTAGCTATAAGTATTTTACAGTCTGATAAGAAAAGAAATTGGATGATATTAGTAATATTTATTGCAATGTTTTTATCAAATTTTGCAATAAGCATGTTACAATTGGATTCAGTTTTATATAGAACTTGTACATCATGGGGATTATTTGTAGCTATAATTGTTATGGTTGCTTATAAATTTTTAAGTGAATATAAAATAACAAAAATATTAGCAGCTGTATGTATTTTTATATTAGTTTTATTGCAGACAAAATCTTTAAATCAGCTATTTTATAATGATTATAAACGTTATCAAAAAGATTTGACAATAGCACATGAACTAATTTATGATTTAGAAAAATCATATGATACATCTAAACCATTAGTAATTATGGGAACTCCATATAAAGGGATAGGAGGCTATGGAGCTCAGTCTAATAGTCTATCAGTACTTTGGTGGGGCAAAAAAGCATTTAGTGATAATGGTGCAGAATTTATAAAATTTTTAAATTCTTTAGGATATGATTTTAAAAGACCAAATGATGAACAATATGAAAAAGGAAAAGTCGAAGCTGAAACAATGAATGGATATCCAAAAGAAGATTCTATTAGAGAATTGGAAGATTGCATTGTAATAAATTTTTAAGAGGAAGTTGTTACAATTCACGGCTTATTTTAAAACTGTGAATTGTAACAGGAAGTTATTTTTAGGAGGAAAGTATTTTGGAAAAGCTAGTATTAATAGATGGAAATAGTATAATGAACAGAGCATTTTATGGAATTATGGGAAGCAAAGCTCTAACAACTAAAGACGGAAAATATACAAATGCAATATATGGTTTTTTAGCAATATTATTCAAATTATTAGAAGATGAAAAACCAGAATATATTGCGGTGTCATTTGACTTAAAAGCACCAACAGAAAGACATAAATTATATGAAGGATATAAAGCAAATAGACATGGTATGCCAAATGAACTTGCAGAGCAAATGCCAATAATAAAAGAAGTTCTAAAAGCTATGAACATAGATATAGTTGAAAAAGAAGGCTATGAAGGTGATGACATAATAGGAACACTTTCAAGATATGGAGAGAAAAAAGGTTTAGAAGTTATAATTCTTTCAGGAGATAGAGATACTTTCCAATTAGCAACAGATAATGTAAAAATACATATCCCAAGAACTAAAGCTGGAAAAACTGAAACAGAAATTTTTGATAGAAATAAAGTTAAAGAAGTTTATGGTATAGAGCCAAAACAATTAATAGAAGTAAAAGGATTACAAGGAGATACATCAGACAATATTCCAGGAGTTCCAGGAATAGGAGAAAAGACAGCGCTTTCATTAATTCAAAAATATGAAACAATTGATAATCTATACAAAAAATTAGAAGCGGGAGAGGCTGATTTAAAGGGAAAACAAAAAGAAAAAATAGAAGAAAATAAAGAATTAGCTTATCTTTCAAGAACATTAGGAGAAATAAATACAAATGTGCCAATTGAAGATACATTGGAAGAATTGAAAACAGAGGAATGGGATAAGCAAAAGGTTTTAGAGATTTTTAAAGAGTTGAATTTTAAAAGATATATAGATAGATTTAATTTGCTTCAAGAAGTTGGAGGTCGGACAACGGAGGTCAGAGGTCAGAGGTTGGTGAAATAGAAAGTTTGTATAAAGTTAAAGAGAAGTCTATTGGTGAAGTTATAGATATTTTGAAAGAGCAGAAGGAAATGATTTTTTGTTTTGATACTGATAAAGATGATAATCAAGAGAAAATTATAAAGGAAAAGATAACTGGAATAGGTGTTTTCAATTCAAGAGCAAATGAAGCATATTATATAAGTTTTAAAAATGATGAGGAACTTAATGAATTTAAAGATATTTTTGAAAACAATGAAATATCAAAAATAGGAATAGATTTAGGTAGAATTTATATATTATTAAAACAAGAAGGAATTAATTTAAGAGGAATAAAATTTGATACAGCAATAGCAGCATATATTTTAAATCCAACAAATAATAAATTAAAAATAGAAGATTTAGCAGAACAATATTTAGAAATAAATGTAAATGAAGTTTTAGGAGAAAATGAGGAAAATAACAAACAAGAACAAATAAATCTATTTGACGAACTTAATCAATCAACTAATACAGAAAAATCTTTTGAAGAAAATAAAAAAGAAGAAAAAAAATATACATTTTATGCATATTTAATATATAAATTACAAGAAGTAACAAAAAAACAATTAGAAGAAATCAATGCTTTAGGACTATTTAATAATATAGACATGCCAACAGTAGAAGTTCTAGCAAATATGCAATGGAATGGAATGTATGCAGATGAAGAAGAGTTAAATAAATTCGGAAATCAACTAAAAGAACAATTAGAAATAAAAACAAAAATGATATATGAAATGGCAGGAGAAGAATTTAATATCAATTCTACAAAACAATTAGGAGAAATTTTATTTGAAAAAATGAAACTTCCTGTTGTGAAAAAAACAAAAAGTGGATATTCAACAGATGTAGATGTATTAGAAAAATTAAAATCAGAAGACCCAATTATTCAAGAGATACTAGATTATAGACAATTAATGAAACTAAACTCAACATATGTTGAAGGATTAAAACCATATATCAATCCAAAAACAAAAAGAATACACTCATTCTTCCATCAAACAATAACAGCAACTGGAAGAATAAGCTCAACAGAACCGAACTTACAAAATATACCAACAAGATTTGAATTAGGAAAACAAGTAAGAAAAATATTTAAACCAGAACATGGAAAAGTCTATATAGATGCAGATTACTCACAAATAGAATTAAGAGTATTGGCACATATGTCAGAAGACAAGCACATGGTTCAAGCATTTAAAGAAGGTCAAGATATCCATAAACAAGCAGCATCAAAAGTATTTAAAACACCAATAGATGAAGTTACAAAAGAACAAAGAAGTAACGCAAAAGCAGTAAACTTTGGCATAGTATATGGAATAAGTGACTTTGGACTCGGAGAACAATTAGGAATATCAAGAAAACAAGCAAAAAAATATATAGATGAATATTTAACAGAATATGAAGGAATAAAAAACTTCATGGAAAATATGACAGAAAAAGCAAAAGAAACAGGATATGTAGAAACATTATTTAATAGAAGAAGATATATACCAGAACTAAAATCAAATAATTATATGGTAAGACAATTCGGAGCTAGAGCTGCAATGAACACACCAATACAAGGAACAGCAGCAGATATAATGAAAATAGCAATGATAAATGTTTATAAAGAATTGGTAGAAAGAAAATTAAAAGCAAAAATTGTTTTACAAGTACATGATGAAATGATGATAGAAGCACCGATAGAAGAAGCAGAAGAGGTAAAAGAAATAGTAAAAGAACAAATGGAAAGTGCAATTACATTAAAAGTACCATTAATAGCAGATGTTTCAGAGGCAGAGAATTGGTATGAGTGCAAGTAACCCAAGATTTAGCAGGCAAAAATTTGTTACAATTCACAGCTAGTAAAATTAATACTGTCCTGCAACGGGTAATAGTTATTAATAACTATTACCCTGCGCGGACTTTAAGATTGGTTAGCTGTGAATTATAGCAAAAATTTTGCACAAATTTTTTGATGATGATGAGCGAACGAAGGGAGAAGATTAAAATAGTTATTATAAGTAAGAAAAAATTAATAATTTTAATGATAATAGTTATTGTATTTATAATAGCTATTATAGATATTCCCACCAAAATACAAAAGCTAATATATAAAAAAGAATATTCAGAATATGTAGAAAAATACGCTGAAAGCTATAATGTTGATGAAAATCTAGTTTATGCAGTAATAAAAGCAGAAAGCAATTTTAATTCTGATGCAAAATCAAACAAAGATGCAATTGGATTAATGCAGTTAGTTGAAAGCACAGCAAAAGATGTTTCTAAAAAAGTTGATATACAATTGACTGATGATGAGTTAAAAGAAAAATTGTTAGAACCTGAAATTAATATAAATTTAGGAACTAAATATTTGTCAATTTTAATAGACAGATACCAAAATATTGAAGTGGCAATAACTGCATATAATGCGGGAATTGGGACTGTTGATAACTGGATTGAAAAAGGTGTAATAAAAGTAGATGGTTCTGATATTGAAAATATTCCGTATAAAGAGACAAATAATTATGTGAGAAAAATTTTAAGGGATTATAAAATTTATACTAATTTGTAGTACAAAAATACTAGACAAATGATGAAAAATGCAATAAAATAATAAAGAAATGTGAAAAATTTTGGAGGATAAAATTTATGATTTTAGAACAATTAATTTTTACTATATTTGCATTTGGTCTATTTGTCTATATTTTTTTCAAAATGATGAAAAACAATGACACAAACTATATAGGAATATTAGTAATGCAAGCAATAGGAATAGCTTTAAACTTTATATCAGTATCAATAAAAAAAGAATTAGGACCATTTTTTCTAATAATAAAATACATATTAGGAATTATAATACCAGTTGCTATTATAGTAATAGAAAAAAGAGGAGTTCCATTAATTCAAGTTTTAAATGTTGCTAAAGCAAAAATATAT
Source organism: uncultured Clostridium sp. (assembly GCA_945877035.1). Taxonomy (GTDB): domain Bacteria; phylum Bacillota; class Clostridia; order TANB77; family CAG-508; genus CAG-269. The sequence goes on from CAMCQH010000009.1 coordinate 15,298, forward strand.
TTAAAATTAGGAAATAACAAAAAAGCAAAAGAACAATTAATAAATTTGGTAACAAAATATCCAGAAAACTATATAGGACACAAGATGTTGGCTGAAATCTACGAATTAGAAGGTGGAATGAGAAAAGCCATAGATGAATATGTACAAGCAATCGATGTAAATAAAAAAGATTATGATTCATATTACAAAATTGCGGAATTGCTAAATAATTTAGATAAAGCTGATGAAGCATCAGAAATGTTATTTAATTTATTAAGTAAAAAGCCAGACTATTATAAAGCAACTGAGTTATTGGGTGATATATTACTATCAAAGGAAATGTATAAAGAAGCAGCAAATATATATCAGGATGCCCTTAAATATAATCCATTAAGTTTTGATTTGAACTATAATTTGGGAATAGCCTATACAATGCTTAATGATTTTCAAAATGCAAAAATATGTTATGAAAGAGCAGCAGAAATAAATTCACTTATCTTTAATTCAAAATATTCATTGGCAGAAATAGCTTTAATATATAAAGAATTAGATGAAGCAGAAAAATATTTCATGGAGGCTTTGGAAGAAGATAAATTAGCAGCTGATAGTTATTTTGAGCTTTCAAAAATTTCAATGATTAAAGGTGAGAGTGAAAAAGCAATTCAATTTGCAAATATTGCAATAGATATAGATGCAGCAAAAGTTGTTCCAAAAATAAAAAAAGATCCAATTTTTATACCTGTTATTGCTAGAATATCTATACCATTTAATATAAATATGCCAGAAGATAATGAAATAGATGAACAAGAAAATAAATTTGAAGAAAAAGAAATAATTGCTAAAAAACATTTAGAGGATATGTCTGATATAACTAGAAATTTAAGTTATGATGATATAAAAATGTTGAAAAAGGATAATTCAGGCAAAAGTAAAAGATATATAGAAGAAAACCAAATTAATGAACAAAAGGAAATTGAGTAAGAGAAGTTAGAAGTCAGATGTCAGATGTCGGAAGTCAGAAATTAGAAGTCTGACCTCTGACCTCCGACTTCTGACATCCATAACAAAATTTAAAACAAATACTCATAAAATCCTAAAAAATAAGTATAATAATAAAGAAATTATAATTATAGAAAGAGGGATTTTATGAATACAAATTTTGCTGTTATAGGTGGAGATTTAAGAATAGTAAAGTTAGCAAAAATGCTAGCAGATGATGGAAATAAAGTATATACCTATGGATTAGAAAATGCTGAAGAATTAAAAGGAAATCCAAACATTATAATGACAGAAAAATTAACAGATGCTGTAAAAAATGTAGAAATTATTGTAGGACCAATTCCATTTTCTAGTAATGGAAAAGATATAAATTCACCATTTAGTGACAAAAAGATATCAATAAGAGAATTGATGCATATTATAAATGCAAAAATTTTAATTGCAGGAGCTATCTCGCCAGAAGTTTATGATTTAGCAAATGATGAATATATAGAAATAATAGATATAATGAAAAGGGAAGAACTTGCAGTTTTAAACACAATATCAACAGCAGAAGGAACAATAGAAATAATAATTGCAAATACCAATAAAATAATACATGGAAGCAAAGTGTTAATATTAGGATTCGGAAGAATAGGAAAAGTTCTAGCCAGAAAACTAGCGGGGCTCGCAGCAAAAGTAACATGTGCAGCAAGAAAAGATGAAGATTTAGCTTGGATTAAGGCTTATGGACATATTGGAACTAATATCAATACAATAGGTGAGAATTTATCTGAATATGATATAATAATTAATACAGTTCCACATTTAATATTAACAGAAGAAAGAATTAAATATGTTAAAGATGACTGTTTATTAGTTGATTTAGCATCAAATCCGGGTGGAATAGATAAAAAGGCAGCAAAGGATAAAAATTTGAAATTAATATGGGCATTGGCTTTGCCTGGAAAGGTTGCACCAGTTACAACAGCAGAATTTATAAAAGATACAGTTTATAATATTTTAAAAGAAATATATAAAAAGTAGGAGGAAAAGAAAAAATGAATGAAATTTTACAAGCACTAATTTTAGGAGTAGTACAAGGGCTAACAGAGTTGTTGCCAATATCAAGTTCGGCACATTTAAATTTATTCCCATGGGTATTTGGATGGGAAGAAATCAGCGCATCATTTGATGTTGCTTTACATATAGGAACATTATTTGCAATAGTAATATTCTTCTTTAAAGACTGGATAGAATTAATAAAAGGAGGATATAAACAAGCAATTAAAAAAGAAAAATCAACGGAAGGAAAGATTTTTTGGTACATAGTAATTTCTACAATACCAACAGGTATATTATGTTTGATTTTAGATAAAATATCAGAAAAAGTAATAGAAAAACTTGCTTTAGGTTTTAGTGTTGAAGAAAAAATTATAGAAATGTTTTTAATAGCATTTGCCTTAATTGTTATGGGTATAATCTTATATGTAGTAGATAAAAAAGCAAAATCAAAAGTTGAATATAAAGATATCACATTTAAGCAATCTCTTTGGATTTGTATGTCACAAGCAATTGCAGCAGCATTTCCTGGAGTATCAAGATCAGGAATTACAATGACAGTAGGTAGAGGAATGGGGGTAAAAAGAGAGTCAGTTGCAAAATATTCTTTCTTGTTATCTACACCAATAGTTGCTGCAGCTGCATTGTATGATTTAAAAGATTTTGTATTTAATATACCATTTTTCATTGGAGTTCTAGCAAGTTTTATAGTTGGAGTAATAGTTATTAAATTCTTACTTGAATATTTGAAAAAAGGTAGTTTTAAAGGATTTGCAATATATAGAGTTATATTAGGATTATTTATTATTGGGTTATGTATTGTAAGATTATAAAATATTTTATATAATATAAAAAAGAACTTAAATTTTTAATAATTTAAGTTCTTTTTTAGCATTTAAATTTAGTATTTAAATATTTAATTTTTATATTATTTAATTTTATTTTTTAATATAAAATATCTAATTCCAAAAATAGTTGAAACAATTACAATTAATGCAATACATCCAAACAAAGTTGATGTTCCTGCTTTAGGCAATTCTTTAGGTAACTCTTCTTGAACTTTAGGTTCTGTAAGTTTTATTTTTGGACTAATATCAGAAGTTTTAGTATCAGTCTTATTAGAAGAATCAGTATATGTTAAATCTAATTTGCTATTTGTATTTAAAACTTTATCAACAATTTTTTCATCATATTTTTCATTAAGTTTTAATTTGTATTGAACAATAGCTGTTTCACCAGATTTTAATTCTGGAATAGTCCAAGTAATTGAATTAGTTGTTTTATCAATTGAAGTAGAAATTTCTCCAATATTAGCTTCTTCTACATATGAAAAACTAAAATTATCAACTATTTCTTTAGGAAAAACATCTGTTACTTTAATATCAGTAAATGTTTGACCTACAGGGACTAAATCATTATAAATATTTGTTTTTATTGTATCTTCAATTTTATCATCTTGAATATAATAGAATTTTCCAATAGTAGGTTTTGCTTCTGTTCCAAATATTTCTTGTATAATTTGATTATATGTTTTTGTTGTTGTAACTCCTAATATATCTGGATTAGTATCACCATTTACAATTCCAGTTAACATTACAAAAACATTTTTAGTGATATTTGATAAACTTTGTAATGAAGTTTTAGTTTTAGATATTACATCATCTGAATAATATTTTTTGTCATAATCTACTGCAACATTTGGAACACCATCTGTTAGAATAATCATATATTTATGAGAATTATCAGTTTCCTCTGTAAAATATTTTTTAGCTAATTGAATACCAGCATCTAAATTTGTTCTTGGACCATTGTATTCAATATTTGAAACAGCAGAAATTAAAGCTTTTGAATCGTTTGATAAATTAGATACAAGTTTGGCATCTTCAATTGTTCCTTCTTTTGATATTTCAGTATTAGTTGAAAAACTTACAACACCAATTTTTAAATTAGAATTATCTTCTAAAAGATTTGTGATTAAAGTTTTAGCAGAATCTACAACTAAATCTTCTCTTGTTTTATTTCCAGTTACAGTATTTTTCATACTATCTGAATTATCAATTACTAACATTATTTCACCAGTTGGTTTTATGCTTTTTTCATTATTTGAAACTTTTAATTGAATAGTAACTTCTTTATTAGCTAAATCTTTTGAAACAAGCTTTTTTTCTAATGAAGAAGCTGTACCGAAGTTTATAGTACATACAGGTTCTTCCACAACTGACATTGTTACATCTTTATATGCAGCACTTGAAATTGTTGCAATAAAGGTAATTAATAAAAATATAACTAATACAATTTTTAAATTGATTTTTTTCATTTGAACATCTCTCCTTAAAATATATTTATATATATTTTAATATAAAAATATGTAAAAAACAATGATTTTGTAGAATTTTTTTTTGAATTATGTTATTATAATGTTACAATTCATAGTTTAAAAATAGGCTGTGACTTGTAACATTATATAAATATAGGGAGACAAAAATGTTAGAAAAAATTAATTCACCAGAAGATTTAAAAAAATTAAATATAGAAGAAAAACAAAAATTAGCACAAGAAATAAGAGAATATATATTACAAGTTGTATCAGAAACCGGAGGACACCTAGCATCAAATTTAGGAGTTGTAGAGCTTACACTTGCACTACATAGTGTGTTCAACATGCCAACAGATAAAATTGTTTGGGATGTTGGACATCAAGCATATGTACATAAAATAATTACAGGAAGAAGAGAAGAATTTAAAACTTTAAGAAAATTAAATGGATTATCCGGTTTTCCAAAAATAAATGAATCAGAATATGATAGTTTTGATACAGGACATAGCAGTACATCAATATCAGCAGCTTTAGGAATGGCAAGGGCAAGAGATTTAAAAGGAGAAGATAATCAAGTAATTGCTGTAATTGGTGATGGTGCATTAACAGGAGGAATGGCTTTAGAGGCTTTAAATGATGCAGGATGTAGCAAAACTAAAATGATAGTAATATTAAATGATAATGAAATGAGTATAGCTAAAAACATTGGTGGACTGAACATGTTTTTAAGTAAATTAAGAACAAAAAAATTATATACAAAATCCAATGTATCTGCAAAAAAATTGATTAGTAAAATACCAGTTATAGGAAAACCAATTGTAAAAATAATACAAAGAATAAAAAGAAGTATAAAACAATTAATTATACCAAAAATGTTTTTTGAAGATATTGGATTTACATACCTTGGACCAGTTAATGGACATGATATAGAACAATTGCAAAATATAATGAAGCTTAGTAAACAAGTAGAAGGACCTGTATTAATACATGTATTAACTAAAAAAGGAAAAGGATATAAAATAGCTGAAGAAAATCCAGATAAATTTCATGCAACTTCTCCATTTGATATTGAAACAGGAAAAACAAAAAAAGAAAAGAAAGCTGATTATTCAAAAATATTTGGTGAAAAATTGGTAGATTTAGCAAAAAAAGATAAAAGAATAGTGACAGTAACAGCATCAATGAAAGATGGAACAGGCTTAGCTAAATTTGCAAAAGAATTTCCAGAAAGATTTTTTGATATAGGAATAGCAGAGCAACATGCTATAACAATGGCAGCAGGAATGGCAAAAGAAGGAATGATACCATTTGTTCCAATATATTCATCATTTTATCAAAGAGCATATGACCAAGTTATACATGATGTTGCAATTCAAAATTTACCAGTTATAATGTGTGTAGACAGAGCAGGAGTTGTAGGAGCTGATGGAGAAACACATCAAGGAACTTTAGATATGTCATTTTTTAGATTAGTTCCAAATTTGACAATAATGGCACCAAAAGATTTTAAAGAACTAGAAGATATGATGGAATTTGCAGTTGGTTTAAATAAGCCAGTGGTAATTAGATACCCAAGAGGCGGAGAAGATGAAAAGGTAAAATTTGAAAAACATGAAGAAATCAAATTAGGAAAAGCAGAGGTTTTAAAAGAAGGACAAGATATAAGCATAATAGCAATAGGAAAAAGAGTTTCAAAAGCAATGCAAGTGGCTGAAAATTATAAAAATGAAGGAATAGATGCAGAAGTAATAAATGCTAGATTTTTAAAACCATTAGATGTAGATATTATTAAAAAGTCTATTAAAAAAACAAAAAATGTATTAATATTAGAAGATGGAACAAAAATAAATGGACTTGGAACAGCAATAGAGGAATTGATAGTAGAAGAAAAATTGCAAGGGGTAGAATTACAAAAATATGCTTGGCCAGATGAATTTATTAAGCATGGTAAAGTAGAAGAATTGGAAGAAATTTATGAGCAATGTCCAAAAGGGACGGTTCTTTTTAAGATAGCTGTTCGAACGGAGTGAGTTACAGATATCTTATGCCGTAGCTAGACAAAATGTCCAAATGGGACAGATCTTAAAATAAAAGTGGGAGATAAAAATGGATAAACAGAAAATCTTAAGTGATTACAAAAAACAAGAAGATAAAATATTATTAGCACAAGTACTAGATAAAATAGAATTTTCAATTCAAAGAGAAAAATTAGAATATACTGATTTTCTTGATATGTATCAAATTTCATTAGTAAAAAGTTTTATGAAAAAAATTGATTTTGAAAACTATATTTTATATGGTGGATTTGAAAATGCAGAGAGAAATATTCTTATAATATACCCAGATAAATATAATGCTAATATGATAGAAAAAAATTATTCTAAAATTATCAAAGTTATTAGAATTACACTAAATGATGAGGAAAAAGGAAAATATTCACATAGAAATTATTTGGGCGGAATTGTTAAAGTTGGCATGAAAAGAGAAAAAGTAGGGGATATTTTAGTTTCTGAGGATGGAGCAGATATTTTGGTAAAAGATGAAACTACTGAAACTTTAAAACAGGAGATTGGAACTCTTACTAGGTTTGAAAATTCTAAAATTGAAATTGTTGACTTACAAGATTTAAGACAACAAGAGATTAAAGTAGAAGAATTAAGTATTATTGTACCATCTTTAAGACTTGATAATTTCGTATCTGATTTAGCTAAAACATCTAGAAGTAAAGCATCTCAAATTATTGATAGTGAAAGAGTTTTTATTAATGGACAAAATGAGACTAAAGCTTCTAAACAAGTCAAGTTAGGAGATATTATTACTATTAGAGGAAAAGGAAGATTTATTGTTAAAGAATTTTCTGGAACAACTAGAAGCGGAAGAACTGTTGTTAAAATTGAAAAATATGTATAAAGTAAGTTTGCATTAATAGTAAAAAATATATGAAAATTATTGATTTTATAATAAAAATAAATTATAATGTTAATATCCTTTTCAAAGGAAATCTTTAGGAAAGGAGGAAATCTTTATGACATATGCAGATTTAGTATGGCATCTGATTGAGTGTTTACAACAAAAAGAAAAAGAATTAAATCAAGTTAATGAGATAATTCAAAAAAACAACATAATATTAGAGCGCCAAAAGCAAGATGAGGCAGAATAGCCGATAGAATACACAGTTCTACCACGCTGTGTGTTCTTTTTTTACGTAAAAAAAGATTAAGTGCTACCACACACTTAATCGGATATCTTTATGACATTTTTGTTAACTTAAGTTAAATATAGTATACTACTTTTTTTATTATATGTCAAATTTTTTTAAAAATTCATTTTAAAAAATTTTTTAAAGTTTTTTACCTAAAATTTTACTCATTATAATAGCATCACTTTCACCATTATAATATTTTTTTCTAATTCCAATATGATCAAAATTAAATTTATCATATAAACGAATAGCAGATAAATTATGCTCATTAACCTCTAAAGTAATAGTTTTCAAATTATTATCCATAGCATAAGAAATTAGATTTTCTAAAAGAATAGAGCCGATACCATTATGTCTAAAAGTTTTTTTTACAACAATATTCATAATATCAGCCTCATCAACAATTACTTTTAAGCCAGCAAAACCAACAATTTCATTATTATTTTTGGCAACTATAAAATGAGAATTTTCACTATTTAATTCTTGCTTAAAAGCAGAAAATGTCCAAAAATTATCAAATTCTGTAAACAAAATATTTTGTATAGAATTTAAATCATCTAAAGTCATTTTTTCAATTTCTAAATCCATAATTAATCTCCAGTCTAGCTAAATAATTTTTTAATTAGCATTTTTTAATTTTTCTTCTAATTGTCTTTGAGCTTGTGGCTTTTTTAAATATAATGGCAAAATATCTTCACCAACATTGTTATTGCTAATAAATTTTTTATAACCTGCTATTCCAAGGCTTTCAACATTTAAATAACAATTTGTAGAATATGAAGGAATTCCATCACCTACAAAATTAATTTGCTTACCAGAATATTTTGTATTCAATATATCTAAAACCTCTGTAACAGTTTTTGCACAAGGCTCTTCTAAAACAGTATAATTTTCATCAACTAACTCATATAAAGCAAAATAACAATTATCATTTTTGCAGTCAATTGTACTACAAATAATACCATCATTTTTTGAATTATATGCCAAGACTTCTAAACTAGAAATTCCAACACATGGAATATTGATACTATCTGAAAAAGCTTTACAAGTTGCAACACCAATTCTTATTCCAGTAAAAGAACCAGGTCCTATGTCAGAAACTAGTAAATTAATATCTTTTAAAGTTAAATTACTTTTCTCCAAAAGGTCTTTAATTAATGGCATTAATGTTTCAGAATGTGTTAAGCCATTATCTAATTCTAATTTATTTATTAAAGTAGTGTTTTCTAAAATAGCAACACTACACAATTTACTTGAAGTGTCAATACATAAAATTTTCAAAATAAAGTCTCCCTTCATTTGTTTTATTCATCTTGTCCAATTAATTTAACATTTAAAATTCTTTCGTTTTCATTTTCTGAATTTCTAGAAAAATCAATTTTAATATATTTTTTAGGCAAAGCATCTTCGATTAATTCGCCCCATTCAATTATGCAAATGCCTTTTTCAAAATATTCTTCTCCACCAATTGCGTAAAATTCAGAAGAATCTTCTAATCTATATACATCAAAATGATAGATATTTATATCGTTTTTTTGATATTCGTTAACTATTGTAAAAGTGGGGCTAGAAATTTCGTTTTCTAAACCAAAGTAAGATAAAAATCCTTCTGTGAATTTTGTTTTTCCAGAACCTAAATCTCCGGAAAGTACTAGAACGTCACCTTTATTTAATTTTGATGCAAATTTTTTTGCGAATTCTTTTGTTTCATTTTCAGAATTTGATTTAAAAGTATAGTTTTTCATTGAAATTCTCCTGTTATCGTAATTTTTTATGGATATATTATAATATAAAAAAGTAAAAAATTCAATGAAATCTATTGATAAATTTTCATTAATGTAATATAATTGTAACGAAAATGTAACAAAAGTGAAACAAAAAGAAAAATATTACAAAATAGAAGGGAAGATATTACATGTTAAAATTTGGATTTGGACAAGATGTAGGAATAGATTTAGGAACAGCCACAGTAATAGTATATATAAAAGGAAAAGGAATAGTATTAAGAGAACCATCAGTAGTAGCAGTAGACAGAAATTCAGGAGATGTATTAGCAGTTGGAGGAGAAGCAAGAAGAATGCTTGGAAGAACACCAGGAAACATTGTAGCAACAAGACCATTAAGAGATGGTGTAATATCTGATTATACAGTTACTGAAAAGATGTTGAAATATTTTATAAACAAAGTATGTGGAAAATCTATATTTGCACCAAGAATTATGATATGTATTCCATCACAAGTAACAGAAGTAGAGAAAAAAGCTGTAATAGATGCTGCAATGCAAGCAGGAGCTAGAAAAGTTTATTTAATAGAAGAACCAATAGCAGCAGCAATAGGTGCTGGAATAGATATATCAAAACCATGTGGAAATATGGTAGTAGATATTGGTGGTGGAACAACTGATGTAGCAGTAATTTCTTTAGGTGGCTCAGTTGTAAGTACATCATTAAAAGTCGCTGGAGATAAATTTGATGAATATATAGTAAAATATATCAAGAAAAAACATAATATAGCAATTGGAGAAAGAACAGCAGAAGATTTAAAAGTAAATATTGGATGTGTGTATCCTAAAATACAAGATGCTGAAATGGATGTAAGAGGAAGAGATTTAGGGACAGGATTACCAAAAACAATAACAGTGCATTCTAGCGAAATGTTAGAAGCTTTAATTGAACCAGCTATGATGATAGTAGACGCAGTGCATAGTGTATTAGAAAAAACACCACCAGAATTAGCAGCAGATATAAGCGATAAAGGAATATACATGACAGGTGGAGGATGTCTAGTAGATGGACTAGATAAACTTTTACAAGAAAAAACAGGTATAAATGTAATGATAGCACAAGATTCTATTTCATGTGTAGCTTTAGGAACAGGAAAAGCATTAGATAATTTAGATGCATTAGATGGAAAATTAAAATAGTTTAAGTAGTGAAATAGAGGTCAGATGTTGGAAGTTGGAGATTAGAAGTTAAAAATTATAAATTGGAATTCTAACCTCCAACCTCTAACTTCTAACTTCTATTTTTTAAAGGAGCGAAGATTAAAAGATGGAAAAAATAATAAAATTTATAACATTGGGTTGCAAAGTAAATCAATATGAAACAAATGCAATGGCACAAAAATTTCTAGAAAAAGGATATAAAGTAATAGAAGAAAATAATGAAGACTCAGAAGAAAAACCAGATGTATGCATAATAAATACATGTACGGTAACAAATATGTCAGATAGAAAATCAAGACAAATGTTAAGAAGAATGAAAGAAAAAAATCCAGAAACAGTGGTTGTTGCAGTTGGATGTTATGCTCAAGTTGCCAAGGAAGAACTTTCAAAAATACCAGAAATAGATTTGGTTTTAGGAAATAATGAAAAAGTAGAAATAGTAAAATATGTAGAAGAATATATAAAAGAAAATAACAAAATAGCAGAGGCAGAAGATGTAATGCAATCTAAAGAATTTTCAGACTTTGGAAATATAACTTTTTCAGAAAAAACAAGGGCAGTTATAAAAATACAAGATGGCTGTGATAGATTTTGTTCATACTGCATAATACCATATGCAAGAGGGAGAGTAAGAAGTAGAAAACCAGAAAGCATAATTTCAGAAATCACTAAAATTGCAGAAAAAGGAATAAAAGAAGTAGTAATAACAGGAATACATATAGCATCATATGGAAAAGACTTTGCTTTCAATAAAAACTCTGAATTACAAAATTATAGATTAATAGATTTATTAGAAGAAATAAACAAAATTGATGGAATAGAAAGAATTAGATTAGGTTCAATAGAACCATTACTAATAACAGAAGAATTTGTTCAGAGATTATCAAAAATGAAAAAAATATGCCATCATTTTCATTTATCATTACAAAGTGGATGTGATGAAACACTAAAAAGAATGAATAGAAGATATACAACTGAACAATTCAGAAATATTGTGAATATATTAAGAAACGAATATAAAGATGTAAATTTAACAACAGATATAATAGTTGGTTTCCCAGGAGAAACAGAAGAAGAATTTAATAAAACATATGAATTTTTGAAAGAAATAAAATTTTATAAAATGCATGTATTTAAATATTCACCAAGAAAAGGAACAAAAGCGGCAATTATGAAAAATCAACTTCCAGGAAATATAAAAGAAGAAAGAAGTAAAAAATTAATAGAGTTATCAAATAAAAACGAGTTCGAGTATAACAAACAATATATAGGAAAAGAAGTAGAAGTTTTATTTGAAGAAGAAAAAGTTGGAGTATATAAAGGACATACACAAAATTATATAATGGTATATTGTAAATCAAAAGAAAAGCTAGATAATACAATAAAAAATGTTAAATGTAAAAAAGTAATAGAAGACCATATATTGGCAGAAATGTAGAAAAATATGCAAAAATATCAAAATGTAACATAAATGTAATATTTATGTAATGAAAACTTAATAAAAAAAGTGTAAAAAAAACTTGATATTTGAAATTATTTATAGTATAAAATATATAGATGAATAAATAAATCACAAAGGAGGAGTTATAGATGTCAGAATTTAATGATGAAAAAGGTGTATTCGGAGGAATTTCATTTGAAGATGAAACACAAAATGTTGCACCAGTAGAAAATGCTGGATCAATAAGAGATTCAAAATTACCTACAAAAGTTGGTTTTTGGCAAAAATTCAAAGCTTTCTGGTTACAAGATATTGATTGGAACAAAGAAATTAGAGTTGAATTAACACCTGGTCAACAAAAAGTTGAAGATGAAATTAACGAATTTTTACATCAAGATATTACTTGGGAAAAAGTACATGACTTTTTATTCCAAGATGTTACTTTTGGAAAGAAAAAATAATGTGAATTTTTTGTAAAAAGAATAAAAAAGTATAGCACATAAAGAAAAAATGTGTTATACTTTTTTTGCTTTAAAAGGACAAGGAGGTAAAAAATGGCAAAAAATAAAACAGTTTTTGTGTGTAATGAATGCGGATACGAATCAGGAAAATGGCTAGGAAAATGTCCAGCATGTGGAAGTTGGAATACTTTTTTTGAACAAAAAATAGTAGAAAGTAAAAATAGCTCACTAAAATCAGAAAAAAACTCAAATAATACACCACAAAAATTGAATTCATATGAAGCAAAAGAAACAATTAGAACTTCTACTGGATTTGAAGAGTTAGACAGAGTACTAGGTGGAGGACTAGTAAAAGGTTCTTTGATTTTACTTGGTGGTGAACCTGGTATTGGAAAATCTACTTTAATTTTACAATTATGTGATAAAATTCAAGGTGAAGGCAAAGTTTTATATGTTTCAGGTGAGGAATCTGCAGAACAAATTAAATTGAGAGCTGATAGATTACGGGATAAATAATGAAGATATTTTATTTTTAGGAGAAACAGATATTGATATTGTTAATCAAAATATTATAGATTTAAATCCTAAATTAGTAATAATAGATTCAATTCAAACCATGTATTCAGAAGAAATTTCGGCAGCGGCACGGAAGTGTAAGCCAAGTTAGAGAAATTACTTCTCAAATTATGAGAGTGTGCAAATCTAGAAATATTACAACAATTATAATTGGACATGTTACAAAAGATGGAAATATAGCAGGTCCAAGAGTTTTAGAACATATGGTGGATACAGTTCTTTATTTAGAAGGAGAAAGATATTTTTCATATAGGATTTTGAGAGGTGTAAAAAATAGATTTGGTTCAACTAATGAAATAGGAATGTTTGAAATGAGAGGAGAGGGAATGTGTGAAATTTCTAATCCCTCAGATGTGCTAATTTCAGAAAGAGAAGATAATCCGCCTGGTTCTTGCATAGTTGCTTGTATGGAAGGTACTAGAACTATGTTAGTAGAATTGCAAGCATTAACTAGTCAAAGTGTTTTTGGTTATCCAAAGAGAACTGCAAATGGAATTGATTATAATAGATTAGCACTTTTGATTGCAGTTTTAGAAAAGAGAGCTGGAATGAATTTAGGAACACAAGATGTTTACTTAAATGTAGCAGGAGGTTTAAAAATAAGTGAACCTTCAATAGATTTGGGAATTTTAATGGTAACAGCCTCAAGTTATAAAAATACACCAATAGAAAAAGGTGTTGTTATAATGGGAGAAGTAGGACTTACAGGAGAAGTTAGAAGAATTAATTTGATTGAAAAAAGGCTAAAGGAAGCTGAAAAATTAGGATTTAAAAAATGTATAATTCCAGAAAGTAACAAAAAAGGGTTGAAAGAAAATTTTAAATTAGATATAATAGGTGTCAAAGATGTAAATGAAGCAATGAAAAAATTGGGATTAAAATAGGGGAGGAATAAAATTGACAGAACTTTTGAAATTGATAGCACCAGGTACACCTATAAGAGATGGGCTAGAAAATATATTAAGAGCAAAAACAGGTGCATTGTTACTTATAACTGATAATAATGATGTAATAAAAGAAGTAGTAGATGGCGGATTCTATATAAATGAAGAATATACAGCTTCAAGATTATATGAACTTGCAAAAATGGATGGAGCAATAGTTTTAAGTGGAGATTTAAAAAGAATTTTATTTGCAAATGCACAATTAATACCATCAAGACAAATAGAAACAATGGAAACAGGAACAAGACATAGAACAGCAGAGAGAACAGCAAAACAAACTGGAGAATTAGTAATAAGTATATCTCAAAGAAGAAATATAATAACAATATTTAAAGGGAATTTTAGATATATATTAGAAGATACAAATGCAGTTCTAAACAAGGCAAATCAAGGAATACAAACCTTAGAAAGATATAAAAAAGTATTTGACAATAAATTAAGCATATTGAATGAATATGAATTTAATGATATAGTTACCTTGAAAAATGTGATAGATGTAATACAAAGAGCAGAAATGGTTAGAAGAATTGCAGATGAAATTAAAAGACAAATATATGAACTAGGAAATGATGGAAGACTAGTAAATATGCAATTAGAGGAATTAATGGGTGGTCTAGAAAAAGAAGAAGCATTAATTATAAAAGATTACTTGGCACCTGTTAAAGGTAAGAAAAAAAGAACACCTGAAAACATTATGGAAGAATTATCTACAATTCAATATGAAGATGTGACAAAAGAAGGAACAATTGCAAAATTACTAGGATATGAAACATTTGACAATTATGATGAAGTTGGTGTATATACAAGAGGATATAGGATTTTAAATAAAATACCAAGAATGCCATCTAATATAGTAGAAAATCTAATATTATCATTTAAATCGTTTCAACATATATTAGAAGCTGACATAGAAAGTTTAGATGAAGTTGATGGAATTGGTGAAGTAAGAGCTAGAACAATTAAGCAATCTTTAAGAAGAATGCAAGAACAATTTATGTTTGAATAATAGGAGGTAAAAATGAAGAATTTAGAAAAAATAATTTGGGTAATAGCATTAATGGCTATAATAGTATTAATAGGAGTAGTAGGATATGGATATTATAAAAAATCTACATTCAAAGCAGAAAATCCAATTGTAACAATGGAAGTAGAAAATTTTGGAACAATAAAAATTGAATTATATCCAGATCAAGCACCTGAAACAGTATCAAACTTTATAGCATTAGCTAATAGAGGATTTTATGATGGAACAAAATTCCATAGAGTAGTTAAAGATTTTATGATACAAGCTGGTTCAAAAGATGGTGATGGAACAACAGGAGCAAAAGTAAGTAATTTAAAAGACAATGGAGAAGATAAAGATTACACAATAAAAGGAGAATTTTTAGCTAATGGTGTAACAAATACTATTAAATTTGAAGAAGGAACATTAGCAATGGCTAGAGCAGATTATACTCAAGTTTCATCAAATTTAACAGAAGAATCTTTTAATTCTGGTTGTTCACAATTCTTTATAATGACTAAAGAAAATACAAACTTAAACGGATATTATACAGCATTTGGAAAAGTAATAGAAGGATTAGATGTTGTACACAAAATAGAAGAAGTAGAAGTAACTGTTGCTGAAGGACAAGAAGAAACAGAAGGTGCAGAAGTTAGTACACCAGTAGATCCACCAAAAGTAACTTCTATTAGAGTTGAAACTTTTGGAATTGATTATGAATTACCAGAAACTTTAACACCATTTGATTATAATTCTTGGCTATATCAACAATATGGTATTGGACAATAAAAAATTTTAAAAAACACTTGCCAAAATTATAGGCAAGTGTTAAACTAATAATAGATTAAAAAAAAACCGAATTTTTCGGAAAAGTTTTTTTAATCTTTTTTTATTTATGAAAGGCAAGGAGGAAGTAATAATGAACACAAAGTACATATTTGTAACAGGTGGAGTAGTATCAGGATTAGGAAAGGGAATAACAGCAGCATCACTAGGAAGATTATTAAAAAATAGAGGGTATAAAGTAACAATACAAAAATTCGACCCATATATAAATGTAGACCCAGGAACAATGAATCCATATGAACATGGGGAAGTATTTGTAACAGATGATGGTGCAGAAACAGATTTAGATTTAGGACATTACGAAAGATTTATAAATGAGAATCTAACGAAAAATTCAAGTATAACAATGGGAAAAATATATTCAGAAGTAATTGAAAAAGAAAGAAGAGGAGATTATTTAGGAAAAACAGTTCAAGTAATCCCTCATATTACAAATCAAATAAAAGAAAAAATATATGGATTTGAAAATACAGATACAGATATAGTAATATCAGAAGTAGGTGGAACAGTAGGAGATATTGAAGGTTTATCAATAATAGAAGCAATAAGACAAGTAGGACTAGAAAAAAATCCTGAAGATGTATGCTTTATACATGTTACATTACTTCCATACATATTTGGTTCAAATGAAATAAAATCAAAACCAACACAACATTCAGTGAAAGAATTACAAAGTTTAGGAATAAAACCAGATATTTTAGTATGTAGAACTGAACAAGATATACCAGAAAATATAAGAGAAAAATTATCATTATATTGTAATGTAAGAAAAACAAGTGTAATACAAAATAAAACAGCAGATTGCCTATATGCTGTACCATTAATGCTTGAGCAAGAAGGACTAGCAAGAGAAGTTTGTAATCATTTAAGATTAGATAGATATGTTCCTGATAATAAAAAATGGGAAGAAATGATAGAAAAAATAAGAAAGATAGATAAAACAAAAAAAGTAAAAATAGCAATAGTTGGAAAATATATAAAATTAGAAGATTCATATATTTCTGTAATAGAAAGTATAAAACATGCAGGATTTGCAAATGAGGTTGAAACAGAAATAGAATTAATTGACTGTGAAAAAATAACAAAAGATACAGTAAAAGACTTATTAAAAGATTTCCAAGGAATTATAGTTCCAGGAGGATTCGGAAATAGAGGAATAGAAGGAAA
Source organism: uncultured Clostridium sp. (assembly GCA_945877035.1). Classification (GTDB taxonomy): domain Bacteria; phylum Bacillota; class Clostridia; order TANB77; family CAG-508; genus CAG-269. The sequence goes on from CAMCQH010000009.1 coordinate 32,218, forward strand.
AATTGAAACAATAAAATATGCAAGAGAAAATAAAATTCCATTTTTAGGAATCTGTTTAGGAATGCAAATGGCAGTAGTTGAATATGCAAGAGAGGTTTTAGGGTTAAAAGATGCCAATTCACAAGAATTTGATGAAAAATCAAAAAATCAAGTAATTCATATAATGGAGACTCAAAAATCAGTTGATAAAAAAGGTGGAACAATGAGATTAGGAGCATATCCTTGTATCATAAAAGAAGGAACTTTGGCAGAAAAAGTATATGGAACAAATGAAATTTCAGAGAGACATAGACATCGTTTTGAGTATAATAATGATTATAAAGAAGAATTAGAAAAAGCGGGATTAATATGTTCAGGAACTTCACCTGATGGAAATTTAGTTGAAATTGTTGAGTTGAGTCAAAAAGAACATCCATATTTTATAGCTGGGCAATTCCATCCAGAGCTAAAATCAAGACCTAATAAACCAGCTCCATTATTTGTAGGATTAGTAAATGCAGCAAAAGAAAAATAAATTTACATAACTTGTCAAAAACTGAAAAAAGTAGTATAATGTTAATGCAACACAAAAATGTTTTTGGCACACGGAGGTAAAAAGATGAAAAGAAATCCAAACGACAAGTATTGTATTATACCAGATACGGTAGATTGGATTGAGGATGAAACAACAAAGGAAAGGCTGCTCTTTATAATCGATGAGGAAAATCGGATAGTCTTTAGATCATTGCTTGAAGAAGATATTAAGCCATTTATACAGCTTTATGATGCATCTTCTTCAGAAAAAAGAAAAATGATGAGAGGACTATATAAGGAATTACCTAAAGAAGGATCACAAAAGTACTATTTTGCTATTGAAAAAATTGTAGGAGAACAACACAATGAAACATGGGATGAAATATATGGTCTTCCCAGAATTCCTATAGGATTAGGAGTAAGAACAACATTTCAAACGGCACTTAAAGAAAGAAATGGAAAACCTTCAGTAGAAGCTTATGTTTTTACCCAACATGTAAATATGACAATTCATGTTTCAAATATGATTTCAAAAGTAGCAGATATTTTTGAGATTCCTAAATATGGTCTTCCTAAAATTATTCCTTGTTAAAAACCTCAAAATTAAAGCCCAGTGAATACTGGGCTATTTTTTAGTTCTAAAAATTAAAAAACAAAATATAATATATAGTCAAATACTGAAAAAATCAACATTTATTATAAATATGTGAATTCTATGTGAATTTTAGCAAACTCTATTGACAATTGCTAAAAAAAGGTATAAATTATTAGCAGTCATTCAGAAAGAGTGCTAATAAGTTTAGAAGTCCTTAAATGGCAAAATTAAAGGAGGTAGTATTATGATTAAACCATTAGGAAGTAGAGTATTAATAAAAATGAAAGAAGGCGAAGAAACAACAAAAAGTGGAATAATATTAGCAAGTGGAGCACAAGAAAAACCACAAATTGCGGAAGTAATAGAAGTAGGACCAGGAGAAAAAATAGACGGAAAAACAGAAGAAATGTATGTAAAAAAAGGTGATAACATAATAGTTAGTAAATATTCTGGAACAGAAGTTAAATATGAAGGTGAAGAATATTTAATAGTAAAACAAGATGACATACTTGCTATTGTTGAGTAAAAATTTGGGTCAAAAGGGACGCCCCTTTTTTACCCAATTCAAAATAACAGTATTATTTTAAAATAGTTGAAAGAAAAAATGGGTCAAAAAAGGGCATCCCTTTTGACCCAAGTTTGAAAGGAGTAAATTGAAAATGGCAAAACAAATTAAATTTGGAGAAGATGCAAGAAAATCTTTATTAGAAGGAGTTAATAAATTAGCTGATACAGTTAAAGTTACATTAGGACCAAAAGGAAGAAATGTAGTTTTAGACAAAAGCTTTGGAGCACCACTAATTACAAATGATGGTGTTACAATAGCAAAAGAAATTGAATTAGAAGATAAATTTGAAAATATGGGAGCAAGACTTGTTAAAGAAGTATCTGAAAAAACAAATGATGTTGCAGGTGATGGTACTACAACAGCAACAGTTTTAGCTCAAGCTATGATTAAAGAAGGAGTTAAAAATGTTGCAGCAGGTGCAGACCCAATGGCTATGAAGAGAGGAATTGACAAAGCTGTTAAATCAGCTGTTGAAGAATTAAAAACAATAAGTGTTCCTGTAAATGGAAAAGAAGATATTGCAAGAGTTGCAAGCATTTCAGCAAATAATGATGAAGTTGGAGAATTAATTGCAGAGGCTATGGAAAAAGTTTCAAAAGATGGAGTTATAACAATTGAAGAATCAAAAACTTCAAATACACAATTAAATGTTGTTGAAGGAATGCAATTTGATAAAGGATATGTTTCTCCATACATGGTAACAGATACAGAAAAAATGGAAGCTATAATTGATAATCCATATATATTAATAACAGATAAAAAAATAAGCAATATTCAAGAAATATTACCATTATTAGAAGCATTAATGCAACAATCTGGAAAATTAGTAATAATTTGTGATGATATAGAAGGAGAAGCATTATCAACATTAGTACTTAACAAATTAAGAGGTGTATTAAATGTTGTAGCAGTTAAAGCACCTGGATTTGGAGATAAGAGAAAAGAAATGCTTCAAGATATTGCAATTTTAACAGGTGGAGAAGTTATAACATCAGATTTAGGATTAGAATTAAAAGATACACAAATTGAACAATTAGGAAGAGCAAGACAAATAAAAGTACAAAAAGAAAATACAATAATTGTTGATGGAGCAGGAGATAAACAACAAATTGCTGATAGAGTAGGTCAAATCAGAGCTCAAATAAATGAAACAAAGAGCGAATACGATAAAGAAGGATTACAAGAAAGACTTGCAAAAATTGCAGGTGGAGTTGCAGTAATAGAAGTTGGAGCAGCTACAGAAACAGAAATGAAAGACAAAAAATTAAGAATAGAAGATGCTTTATCTGCAACAAAAGCAGCAGTTGAAGAAGGAATAGTTGCAGGTGGTGGAACGGCATTAATAAATGTAGCTCCAGCAGTAGAAAAAACAGTAAATGAATTAACAGGAGGAGAAAAACTAGGAGCAGCAATTATATTAAAAGCACTAGAAGAACCAGTAAAACAAATAGCAAGAAATGCAGGTTTAGAGCCAGCAGTAATCGTAGAAAAAGTAAGAAATTCAGAAGTTGGTGTTGGATTTGATGCAGCAACAGAAGAATATGTAGATATGAAAAAAGCTGGAATAGTAGATCCAACAAAAGTTACAAGAAGTGCTTTGCAAAATGCAGCATCAATAGCTTCAATGGTTATTACTACTGAAAGTTTAGTTACAGATGTACCTGAAAAAGATTGTCATTGCGGACATGATAATGGTATGGGGGCTTCTGGAATGGATGGAATGTATTAATAAATTGCCAAAATGAAAAAATTTTCAAAAAACCCTTGACAGTTATAAAAAAATACTTTATAATTTATAACTGTCAGGAGAAATGCAGGTGTAGTTCAATGGTAGAACCTCAGCCTTCCAAGCTGATGACGTGGGTTCGATTCCCACTACCTGCTCCAAAATTTTAAAAATTTTTTTCAATTTGCTAAATAGGTTTTTACTTATGGCAGTATTAAAGAGAGGTTGAGTAACATCAATTTCTCTTTTATTTTTCTAAATTTCGTTTTGTATAATAAATAAGATATTTAATATAATAAATTTAATACATAAAAATCAAAAAATCACAAAAAACAGTTGATATTTTTAAGGATTTAATATAAAATCTAAAAAGACAAAAGGAGGAACAAAATGATAACTTTAAAAGACGTTAGAGAAAATCCAGAAGTGGATGCCTTAATAAGAGGCGCACAAAAACAGCTAAACGCACTAGGATACACAGAACACGGACACAGACACATATCAATAGTATCAAAAAGAGCAGGAGATATATTAGAAAAATTAGGATACCCAGAAAGAACAGTAGAACTTGCAAGGATAGCAGGATATATGCATGATATAGGAAATTGCATAAACAGAGTAGACCATGCACACAGTGGAGCAATTTTGGCATATAACATTTTAAAAGATATGGGAATGCCAGTTGATGAAAGAACAGAAATTATGATGGCAATAGGAAATCATGATGAAAACACAGGAAGTGCAATAAGTGATATATCAGCAGCACTAATATTAGCAGATAAATCAGATGTTCATAGAGACAGAGTAGTAAACAAAAATTTATCAACATTTGATATACATGATAGAGTAAATTATGCTGTAACAAATGCAAATTTAGAATTAGATGAAAAAGAAAGAAAAGTAAAATTAAATTTAAAAATAGATACAAAAATATGCCCAGTACTAGATTATTTTGAAATATTTATGGACAGGACAATGATGAGTAAATATGCAGCTAAATTTTTAAAAGTATGGTTTGAGTTAATAATAAATGATACAAAATTACTATAAAATGGAGGAAAGAAAATGGGAAAGAAAAACAAAAAAACAAACAATAAAAACATAATGAAAGCGGTAAAAATATCAACAATTATTTTACTAATTATATTAGTATCAATGATAGGATTTTTAGGAATATACAAACAAAATAAAAATCAAATGACTAATGTTGTTAAAGATTATTCATATTCAATGGCTATAAATGGGGCAAGAAATATAGAGTTAGTAATAAATACAGATACTACAGAAGTTATAAAAGATAGTGAAGGAAATGTAATAGAAGATGCAACAGATGAAGAAATTGAACAAAATGGTTACGTAACAGAAGAAGTAGCTGTAAATAGTGATGAAATAAAAACAGTAGAAAACTATAATAAAACTAAAGAAATAATAGAAAAAAGACTAAAAAAACTAGGGGTAGAGGAATATAATATTAGCTTAAATACAAAAACAGGAGAAATAATTGTAGAAATTCCAGAAGATGATAAAACAGACACAGTAGTTTCAAACATAAATACAGTTGGAAAATTTGAAATTACAGACAGTGAAACAGGGGAAGTATTATTGGACAATAGTAATATAAAATCATCTAGTGTACTATACAATACTGAAACAAATGGAACATCTGTATATTTGGAAATAGCATTTAATAAAGAAGGAAAAGAAAAATTAGAAGAAATAAGCAAAACATATGTACATGAAGAAGATGAAACAACTTCTGAAGATAATATAGTAGAAGAAAATGCAACTGAAGAACAAGATGAAGACAAAGCAACAGAAGAAACAGCTGGTAAAGAAATAACAATGAAAGTTGATGACAATGAAATAATGACAACACATTTTGAAGAAACTATAACAACAGGAAAAATACAATTATCAGTAGGTTCAGCAACAACAGATACAAAAACATTACAAGGCTATATTTCTCAAGCACAAAATATGGCAACAGTATTAGACAGTGGAAATTTACCAATAAAATATGAAATAGAAAAAAATCAATATATATTATCAAACATAAATGAAGAACAAATAAGAAATATAGCAGTTGCTATAGCTGTTTTAGTAGTTATTGGAATAATTGTTTTAATAATTAAATATAAAGCAAAAGGATTATTAGCAGGAATTTCATTTATAGGATTATCAGCTATTTATTTATTATTAGTAAGATATGCAAATGTAGTAATATCAGTTGAATCAATATTTGGAATTGCAATAATATTAATATTGAATTTTATATTTACATTTATGTTATTAGATAAAATAGAAAATAATCTTAAAGAAAATAAAGAAAATGTAGTAAATAAAGCTACAGTAGAAACATATAAAAAATTCTTTATTAGAATAATACCAATTTGTATAATGGTAGTAGCATTTTGTTTTATAAAATGGATACCTATCAGTAGTTTTGGAATGATATCATTCTGGGGATTATTGATGATAGCTGTTTATAATGTTGTGATTACAAGATATTTATTAAAAGTATCAGTAGAAGACAAATAGAAAATTTGCACAATTAGGAAGGATTGAGGTTAAAAATGAAACAAAATAGTACAAAAATTTTAGTAGTATTAATAGCTATAATATTAGTTTTAGGTGCAATTATGATATTTACAAAAGGACTAGCATTTGAATTAAGATATCAAGATAGCAAAAAAGTAGAAATAAATTTAGGAAAAACTTTTGAAGAACAAGATATAAAAGAAATAACAAAAGAAGTATTTGGAAATCAACCAGTAAGAATTCAAGAAATAGAAGTTTATAAAGATGCAGTAAGTATAACAACAACAGAAATAACAGAAGAACAAAAAGCTGATTTAGTAACAAAATTAAATGAAAAATATGTGATAGAATTAAAAGCAGAAGATATAACAATAGAAGAAGTGGCACATGTTAGAGGAAGAGATATTATAAAACCATATCTTATACCATTTACAATTGTTACAGCAATTGTATTAGTATGTCTAGTAATTAGATATAATAAATTAAATGTATTTGAGGTATTAACACAATCAATAGGAATAATTGTTTTAGCACAATTAGTATTATTGTGTATAATGGCAATTACTAGAATGCCAATAGGAATATTTACAATTCCTACAGTATTAGTGGTTTATATGTTATCAACATATATTTGTACAACAAGATTTGATGAAGATTTAGAAAAAATAGTAAAGACAGAAGAATAATAATATTGTATAAAAACGGAGGCAAAATCAATGGGAAATATAGTATTACTAGATGACTTAACAATAAATAAAATAGCCGCAGGAGAAGTTATAGAAAGACCAGCTTCAGTAATAAAAGAAATGGTAGAAAACTCAATAGATGCAGGAGCAAACAACATAACAGTAGAAATAAAAAATGGTGGAATATCATTTATAAAAGTAACTGACAATGGAAAAGGAATTGCGCCAGATGATTTAGAAATAGCGTTTGAAAGACATGCAACAAGTAAAATAAGAAGTGCAGAAGATTTAGATGTAGTAACATCTATGGGATTTAGAGGTGAGGCTTTAGCAAGTATAGCAGCAATAGCAAATGTAGAAATGGTATCAAAAACAGAAAGCCAAGATACAGGATATAAAATAGTCGTAGAAGCGGGAAATATTTTAGATAAGCAAGAAGTTGGCTGCCAAACAGGAACATCTATAACTGTTAGAAATCTATTTTTCAATACACCAGTAAGATATAAATTTTTGAAAAAAGATTATACAGAGTCAGGCTATGTAGAAGATGTTATAACAAGAATAGCTCTAGTAAACCCAGATATAGCTATAAAACTAATAAACACTGGAAAAACAGTAATACAAACAAATGGAAATGGAGACATCAAAAGCGTAATTTATAGTATATATGGAAAAGATGTTGCAACCGGAATATTGCCAGTTGATTATACATATGAAGATATACAAATTTCAGGGGTAATAGGAAAACCTGAAATAGCAAGATCAAATAGGTCAAATCAATTATTCTTTGTAAATAAAAGATATATAAAAGATAAAACATTATCAGCAGCAACAGAACAAGCATTTAAAGGATTAATTCCAATTGGAAAATTTGGATTTGTAATTTTAAATATAAAAATGGATCCTTCAAAAGTTGATGTAAATGTTCATCCAGCAAAATTGGAAGTTAGATTCCAAGAAGAAAATAAAATTTTTCAATCAATATATCATGCTATAAAAGATGTTTTACTAAAAAGCGAATTAGTTGCTAATACAGAAAAAACATCAAATACAAATGAAGTTCAAAAAGAAGAATCAAAAGGATTATTTGATTTTAGAAAAAATGAAACTGAAAAAATACAAAAATATAATGAAGAAGAAAGTAAAATTAAGACAAATGTTGGATTTGGTGGTCCAATAAATACAGCTGATGTATTAGAACAATTAAGAAAAATGCAAAAAGATTTAGAAAAGCAAGTTGAAGAAAATCCTACTATAAAATTAGATGAAAATTATTTAAAAATGACAGAAAATGAAAAACTAGAAGGACAAACTGTAAAAAGCAAAGTGCAAGATATAGAAAGCGAAGAACAAACTGAAAAAAATGAGCAACAACTTGTAGAAAACGAACAAAATGTGGAAAATATCACAGAAAATGAAATTATTGAAACTGAAAAAGAAATAGAACAAGAGGAAAAAGTCACAGATAGTGAGCAAAAAGTGGAAAACATTATAGAAAATTCAGTAACAGAAGAAAAAACAGAAGAGGAAAGTCAAGAACAGGATGAAAATCTAGAAGGACTAGACAATGAAATTTTAGAACAAAAAGGAAATGAAGAAAAAGCTGAAACTCCAGAAGAAAAGTTAGAAAAAGTAAAAGAACAAATAAAAGAAATAGAAAATTTGCAATATGAAGAACCGGAAAAATTAAATTTTGATGAAATGTATGCAAAATTGTTCGGAACAAAACCAATATCAACTCCAATTTCAACAAGTGATGAAGAAAAAACAGACACAAAAAATCAAGCATTTGACATATTAAAAGATAATATATCTGTATTTGAAGAAAATGAAGAATACAAAAAGCCTACATATAAATTTATAGGAATAGTATTTAATACATACATAATAATTGAAATGGATAAAGAAATGTATATAATAGACCAACATGCGGCACATGAAAGAATTATGTACGAAAAAGTAAAGAAAAATTATTATAGTGAATCAATAAAAGATTCACAAATGTTACTATTACCAGATATTATCACTCTTTCACATAAAGAGATGGAAATAGCAAAAGACAATATGGAAATGTTTGAAAAAGCAGGCTTCAGTCTAGAAGAATTCGGAGATAATACAATAAAATTAACAGGTGTACCATCAATTTGTATTGATTTAGACAATAAAGAATTATTCTTAGAAACATTAGATGAAATAAATACAGTAGCAAGAACAGCAAAACAAGAAAAAGAAGAAAAATTTATAGCAACAGTAGCATGCAAATCAGCAGTTAAAGCAAATATGGTGTTAGATAAAGCAGAAGTAGAAAGTTTAATGGATAAATTATTAGAATTACCAAATCCATTTACTTGCCCACATGGAAGACCAACAGCTATCAAAATGAGTAAATATGATATTGAAAGAAAGTTTGCTAGAAAATAATAATAATAATAACACTTATTGGAGGAAATAAAAAATATGGCAGTAGTTATAATGAGTTTAATAGTAATAATATTGCTTCTGGTTTTATTTGGTTGGACATGGCATAGTTTAGGAAATATAGAAAAACCAACCAAAATTGCTTGTATAATTGGAGGATTAATAGTTGTATTTATAATAACATTTGTAATATATAATATATCTAAAATAGGAATTACCTATGAAAATAAAGAAGCAATGAAATTAATACAAAATGTTTTCGTATCACTTTTTACAATTGTTAATAGTTATGTAATATTACCATATTCATTTAGAAAGTTAGACCAGATAAATAATGATGAAATTGAAAAAGAACATCTAATAAAAAGTATAATAATATTAGCAATAATAATATTGATTTTGGGAATATTTGAAAGCTCATATTTAGGAAGTATCCAAGAAGGAATTTTGAGTATGATTAATAAATAGGAGAAACAAAATGAAAGAAAAAGTTATAGTAATATGTGGCCCAACAGCATCAGGAAAAACAGCACTTTCAATAGAACTTGCAAAAAAAATAAATGGAGAAATAGTATCAGCAGACTCTATGCAAATATATAAAGATATGGATATTGGAACAGCAAAACCAACAAAGGAAGAAATGCAAGGCATAAAACATTATCTTTTAGATTTTGTTTCTCCAGAGGAAAGGTATAGTGTAGCACAATATAAACAAGATGCAAAGGCTGCAATAAAAGAAATTATAGCAAAAGGTAAAATACCTATAATAGTAGGTGGGACAGGACTTTACATAGATAGTTTGATATATGAAATAGAATATAGTGATATAAAAATAGACGAAAATTATAGAAAAGAATTAGAAAAAATGGCAGAAGATAAAGGACTAGACGAATTGTATAAAATAGCTATGCAAATAGACCCAATTGCAATGGAAAAAATAAGCCCAAATGATAAAAAAAGAATTATGAGGGTTTTAGAAATATATAAATCTACAGGAAAAACAAAAACTCAGCAAGAGGAAGAATCTAGAAAAAATCCAGTAGAATATGATTACAAAGTGTTTGCTATAAATTGGAATAGAGAGATTTTATATGAAAGAATAAATAAAAGAGTAGATATAATGATTAAGCAAGGCTTGATTGAAGAGGTAAAAAATATCTTAAAAAAATATGATAAATTTCCTACTGCAATGCAGGGTTTAGGATATAAAGAAGTAGTGGATTATATAAATGGAATTTATACAAAAGATGAAATGATAGAGAAAATTAAGATGGAGACGAGAAGATATGCTAAAAGACAATTAACATGGTTTAGAAAAAATAAACAAACAATATGGCTTGATGGAACAAATGATATCCAAAATAATATAGATATTATTTTGGAAAGCTTGGCTTAATATATTTCTAATTTATGATGAGCGAAGCGAAAGGAATGAAAATTAAATTGAAAAAAGAAAGTAATGGAAAAAAAGTAATTATATATTTAGTGTTTGTTCTAGTATTAGCATATTTAATATATGCAGTATATTTGCTTGTGAAAGAACCAACAGACAAAGTTATGGTAGAAAAAGGAACATTATATTTAGAAGAGACAGATATTGGTTATGTAATAAGGGATGAACAGGTTGTAAAAGGTGATAACTACAAAAATGGAATGGAGCAAATAAAAAATGAGGGCGAAAAAACAGCAAAGAATGAGTCTATATATAGGTATTATAGTAAAAATGAAGAAAATTTAAAAACACAAATATCTGAACTAGATGCAAAAATTCAAGAAGCTTTAAAAGGACAAACTGGAATATTTTCTTCTGATATAAAAATGTTAGAAAATCAGCTAGATGAGAAAATAGAGTTATTAAGTAAAATAACAGATATTTCAAAAATAACAGAGTATAAGAAACAAATAAATGATATTATAACTAAAAAAGCTAAATTGTCAGGTGAAACAAGTGCATCAGGATCATATTTAAAACAATTATATAATCAAAGAGCTGAATTAGAAAATCAACTTAATTCAGGAGCGGAATATATTAAAGCGCCTGTAAGTGGAATTGTTTCTTATAAAGTTGATGGATTAGAAGAAACATTAACACCTAACAATTTTTCAACATTGAGTAAAGAATTTTTAGAAAATTTGAAATTAAAAACAGGACAATTAATTGCAACAAATGATGAGTGTGGAAAAATAATAGATAGTTCTAGATGTTATATTGCAACTATATCTGATTCAGAAAAGGCAAAAACTGCTCAATTAGATGATAGTGTACAAGTACGATTATCAAATAATAAAGTTATTGATGCAAAAATAGCATATATATCACAGGAAAATGAAGAAGAAACATTAATCATTTTGGAAATTAATAAACAAATAAATGAATTATCAAATTATAGAAAAATTTCATTTGATTTAATATGGTGGAGTGATACAGGATTAAAAGTACCAAACAAAGCTATAGTAGAACAAGATGGACTAAATTATGTTGTTAGAAATAGAGCAGGAAATTTTGAAAAAGTATTAGTAAAAGTTAAAAGAAAAAATGATAAATATTCTATAGTTTCTAATTATACTACAAGTGAATTAGAAAAAATGGAAATTGACAAAGAGAAAATTACTTCAACAAAAAGTATATCAATATATGATGAATTGGTATTAAATCCGGATTTAAGCAAATATGAAGATAATTAATAAATATTACAATAGTGTTACAAAAATATTAAGATTTTATTACATTTATAAAAAGTATTGACAATAAACAAAAAAAAGTAGATACTTATATCAAAATAAGTAAAAAGGAAAAGTATTTTAGGAGGTTTTTTTATGTCAGGAGCATTAATGAACAAAGTTTGGAATTTATTTGGAATGGATTCAGCAGAGGCTGAAGATTATGAGGATGATGACATATATGATTATGAAAATGAGGAAGAAGAAGTAGAAGATAAAAAATTATTTGGAAGAAGAAATAGCAAAGTGGTAAGTATGCCTCAAGGACAAGCTATAAAAATGGTTATTTCACAACCTACAACATTTGAACAATCAGATGAAATATGCGGATTTTTAAAAGAAAAAAAATCTGTAATAGTTAATTTAGAATATGTAAATAAGGATGTTGCAAGAAGAATTGTTGACTTTATTAGTGGTGGAGTTTATGCATTAGATGGATATATCCAAAAAGTATCAAATTCTATATTCTTAGTAGCACCATCAAACTATGAAATTACAAATGAAATGGCAAGAGAAGAAATGAAAAGTAAATTATCAGTTTCATGGTTAAGAAACAATAATGTAAATAATTAGTATAGTATTGATTGTTTTAGGAGGAAAAAATGATAACACCTTTAGATATAGAAAATAAAAGATTCGCAAAACAAATGGTAAATGGTTATAGTGTTGAAGATGTAGATGATTTTTTAGATGAATTAACAGTTGAATATTCTAAAAATTACAAGGAAGTTAGTGAATTAAGAGCTAAAGTTGAAGAATTAAATAATAGCTTAGTTCAATATAAAACAATAGAATCTACATTGCAAAATACACTAGTAATGGCTCAAACTACAGCTGAAGAAGTAAAAAATGTTGCAAAACAAAAAGCTGATCAAATAATTGATGAAGCAAAAGCTAATGCTCAAAAACAAGTTGATGAATTAAATAATGAAATACTTTTAAAACAAAAAGAATTAGATGATGTAAAAAAACAATTTGATATATATAAAGCAAAAATGGAGTCTTTACTAATTTCTCAATTGGAGTTATTGAAAGATGTAAATAAAGAGGATTAATTGTAATATACTAATGATGAAACTACCTTTTTTGGGGTAGTTTTTTATTTTTGAATTGGCCGTAAAAAATTGCGAATATATGATTAAAATTATTTTTTCCTCGGCTCAATACACAAGTTTCAATTTTTACTACTCTATATAATAAAATATCTAAAATAATTGTAATGTGTAAAATAAAATAGAAAAATATTACAATTTATACACAATATTACAGAACTGTTAAATATATATTACAATTATATTAATTCTCTTGACATTATGAAAAAAAAGAATAAAATTATATCATAGGAGTAAAAGCAAAATGAGAATAATAAGTGGAACTGCAAGAGGAACAAAACTATATACATTAGAAGGACAAACAACTAGGCCAACATTAGACAGAGTAAAAGAATCCTTATTTAATATAATACAAAATGAAATACCAAATTCAATATTTTTAGATTTATTTTCAGGAAGTGGTGCAATAGGATTAGAGGCTGTAAGTAGAGGAGCTAGGAAAGCAATTCTATGTGATAAATCTAAAGATGCTATACAAATAATAAAGAAAAATATTGAAAAAACACATTTAAGTGAAAAAGTAGAATTGTATAATTTGGATTATGAAGCATTATTAAAAAACAAAGTAAAAGAAAAATTAGATATTGTATATATTGATCCACCTTATGAATCTGATTTTGTAATAAAATCAATAAAATGTATTATTGAACAAAAATTGGCGGATGAAAATTCTGTAATAATTATTGAAACAGATGATGAACAAAGAATATTGAAAGATTTAGAAAATTTAGAAATTGAGGTAACAGATACAAGGAAATATGGAAGAGCATCCTTGATATTCTTAAAAATTGGAAAGGGGTAAAACCATGGAAATATTTGAATTATTAGAATCTTTAGAGGATATATTAGAAAGAAGTAGAAATTTACCATTTTCTTCAAAAGGTGTAGTTGATAAAGATGAAATGTTAGATTTAATAAAAGAGATAAGATTAAAGCTTCCAGATGAATTAAAACAAGCTAAATGGGTAAAAGAGGAAAGACAACGTATTTTAGTAGAGGCACAAAAAGAAGCTGATGGAATAGTTAAAGAGGCTGAAAATAGAATAATATCTATGATAGATGAACATGAAATTACAAGAAAAGCATATGAACAAAAGAAAGAAATTATCGAAAATGCTAATGAAAGATCAAGAGAGATTTCAAATGGAACTAAAGAGTATGCAGATGAACTATTAGCACATACAGAAGAGGTTTTAACTCAAACATTAGGTGGATTAGAAAAAAATATTTCAGAAGCTTTAAAATTAATGGAATTGTCTATAGAAGATACATTAAAAACTGTACAAAATAGTAGAAAAGAATTGAAATAAAGATAATATCAAGGAGGGAAAAGGAGGATGACTATTCTCTCCTTTATTTCTTAAAAGAAGCCGTTCCAAATGTTGATATAATAAAATTTAAAATTTATTTTTCCAAACGCAATACAGAGAAAAATGAAGGGAGGAAAATATGGCGAAGAGAAAATATAAAAAAAGAAAAACAACAAAAGCAACAAAAAAGAGAGCATCAAACATAGATTTAACAATAGTTGCATTAATAATATTTAGTATTTTATTAGCTGTACTAATTTATGGAAAATCAGGAGTAGTAGGAATAAAATTAAACGAAATCTTAGGTGGAATGATGGGAATTATAAAATATGTTCTACCAATAGGAATATTTGCAGTTGCAATAAAATTAGCATGTGCTGATAATGAATACATATCATCAAAATTAATGCAATATACAATATTATTAATTGGATTTTCAGTGTTAATAAGTGTATATCAAATAAATACAGGGGAACTAACAATATTAGATAAAAATATATCAGAAATAGTAAAAGATGCATATAGTTTGCGGAGCACAAGGAAGTGGTGGGGGCGCTCTTGGTGCAATTCTTGCTACACCGCTTGTTAATCTTTTAGGAAAAGTAGGTGCTACTATATTGTGCATAGGAGCTGTTATATTACTTGCAGTATTTACATTTGGCATAAATATGTCAGAAATTATAAATAATATGGTAGAAAAATCTGAAGAAAATAGAGAGGAAAGGCTAGAAAGAAAATTAAAACAAAAAGAGGAACAATTAAAAGCAAGGCAAGAGGCCATTGAAAATAGAAAAAAAGAAAAAGAATTAATGAGAGAAAAAGCAAATCGAGAAGTTTTAGAAGATGAAAATATAGGAGAACAGATAAAAATTAATTTTGGTGGAAGAATTTTAGATGATGAGGATTCTAAAAAGAGAAAAAAATATGATCATAAAGATGATGATTTAACACCATTAACAAAAGAAACTAAAATGGCGCAAGCAGCAGTGCAGCCAGATGTTATAGAAAATAATTTGTTTAGACAAGAAGAAGAAAAGAAAGAAGATAAGACAAAAGAAGTTTTACAACTAGAACATGCAATGATAGTAGAAGATGAAAATTATGAATATCCACCAATTGAGATATTGAGCAAAGGCCCTAAAAAAGGATTAAAAGGCGGAGCAAAAGCTTTGACTGATACTGCTACGAAATTACAAAAAACATTATATAGTTTTGGTGTATCAGCAAAAGTTGAAAATGTATCAGTTGGTCCAGCAATAACAAGATATGAACTAAAACCTGCTGAAGGAGTAAGAGTAAGTAAAATTGCAAATTTGGCAGATGACATAGCCTTAAATTTGGCAGCTGAAACAATAAGAATTGAAGCGCCAATACCAGGAAAACAAGCAGTTGGAATAGAAGTTCCAAATAAAGAAAAAGAAGCTGTACATTTAAGAGAAGTATTAGAAAGTGAAGAATTTGAAAATAATAAGTCAAAACTATCAGTAGCACTAGGAAAAGATGTTGCAGGAAATATACAATTAGCAGATATAGCAAAAATGCCACACGTTTTAATTGCAGGTTCAACAGGTTCAGGAAAAAGTGTATGTATAAATACAATAATTACAAGTATTATTTATAATGCAAAACCAAGTGAAGTAAAAATGGTAATGGTAGACCCTAAAGTAGTTGAATTATCAGTATATAATGGAATACCACATTTACTAATTCCAGTTGTAACAGATCCTAAAAAAGCAGCAGGAGCATTAGCTTGGGCGGTTCAAGAAATGGATAACAGATACAATTTATTTGCTAGTAAAGGTGTAAGAGACTTAAAAGGATATAATAAAGCAATTGAAAAAGCAGAGGGGATGGGTAAATTACCACAAATAGTAATAATTGTAGATGAGTTAGCAGATTTAATGATGGTTGCAGCAAAAGATGTAGAAGAAGCAATATGTAGATTAGCACAAAAAGCTAGAGCTGCTGGAATGCATTTAGTAATTGCAACACAAAGACCATCTGTTGATGTAATTACAGGATTAATTAAAGCAAATGTCCCATCAAGAATTGCATTTGCAGTATCATCACAAGTAGATTCAAGAACAATATTGGATTCAGTAGGTGCTGAAAAATTATTAGGAAAAGGAGATATGCTATTTTTCCCAACAGGAGCACCAAAACCAGTCAGAGTTCAAGGAGCATTTGTCTCTGATGAAGAAGTTGAAAAAATAGTTGACTTTGTAAAACAAAATGGAACAGCAACTTATAGTGAGGATATTTTGGAAACAATAGAAAATAGCAATAAATCTGAAAAGGAACTTATGCAAGAACAAGCAGAAGATGATGAAACAGACCCATTTTTAATGGATGCAATAGATGCAGTTGTAGAGCAAGGAACAGCATCAACATCATTTATACAAAGAAGGTTTAAAGTTGGATATGCAAGAGCTGGTAGAATAATTGACCAAATGGAAGAAAGAGGAATTATCTCAGGATATCAAGGAAGTAAGCCAAGAGAAGTTTTGATTACTAAAGAAAGACTTGAAGAGTTGAAAATGGGGACAGAATTGAATGAGGCAGAAGGTTAGAAGTTAGATGTTAGAAGTTAGAGGTTAGAAGTTAGAATGTTTTACAATATTCTACTTCACCAACCTCCATTTCACCAACTTCTAAGAAAAAAAGGAGGGTACAATGATTCAAAAGAAAAAGAATTTACTAAATAAAATTGTTAAAAAAGACTACAACAATGAATTAGAAAAAATCTTAGAAGAAAAACAATTTGGTGAACATGAAAAAAGTACTCTCTTAAATATTTTATATAAAATAGAAGCAGCATATAAAGATGTAGAAACAGTAAAACAAGATGTAGAAACAAAAGAAGAATATATTTCACACATATTAGAAATTATAAAAGATAATTGTAATTCAATAAAAATAATAAATATGAGTGATGAAGAAAACAAAATACCTAATAACAGAACATATACAATAAATAAAGAAAAAAAAGAAATAATTGCATATCCAATTGAAAGAAAAATATTGTATGCAATAGCAAAAATTGAGAAAAAAGACAAAATTATAAAAGAAGATTATTTTGTTATAGCTAAAACATTATCAGAATTAATAAATGTTGGAAATAATATCAATATGGTAGAACCATTAAGAGATTTTAATGGATATTCGTGGACAACCATATCTCAAGAAATCGAAAGTATAGACCATAATTTGATATATCAAAATTTAAGAATGATAATAGGTTATAAATTTTTAAATAAATGGATAAAAAATAATGAATACATAATTGATTATTTTGAAAAATTTAAAGAAGAACTAAAAGAGAAATATGGTAAAGAAGATGCAATTAAATTTATAGATACATTATCAAAAATCTCAATATTATTAAGTGCAAAATTTGATAAAGCTGAAAAAGAAAACTTGGTGGAAATAAAAGAAAAAATAGAAGAAGAATTTTATAAAATTCAAGATAAGGAAGAATTTATTAAAAACATAACAAAAGAGAAAATTGAAATTTCAAATAAAATTAAAGAAATAGATACAATTATTAATAATGAAAGTTTATTGCAAAAAGAGTATATAAAAAGAAATGAAAATCTACCATTAGAAAATAAAATATTTAGTATAAGAATATTATCACGAATGATGGAGGAAGAAAGAGATAAATATTTTATTGAATTAGAAAATCTAAATAATTTATTAACTCCTCTGAATTTTATAAAATATAAAAATGAAATAGAAAGTAAATATAATTGCCTAAAAGTTTTAGCAGCAGAGGATATAGAAAAGGAATTAGATAAGTATAAAATTAAATTACAGAATATATTTTTAAATATGATGAAAATCAATATTAATAAAGCAGAAACAAAACAAGAAATAGAAAAAATAATATATAATTTTAGATATTATTTGTTATTGCCATATGATTATGAAAATGCTATACAGGATATAGAAAAATTGCAAAGTCAGATAGATGAAGTTAAAACAGTATTAATAGATAAAGCAATTGATTTAAAAGCTATACAAAGAATGTCAACAGATAAAGAAACTAATTATGAAATATTGAAAAATATATTTAATGTTAGAATAATAAAATTAGAAGATGCATATTTAAAAATAACCAAAGAAAAAGATAAATATTTTGTTCAAATATTTGATGAGAATGTATTTGAAGAAAAAATAGAAATATCAAAACCAAAGGATTTGGAAATTAAGCTGAACAAAAAAGTATCAATATGGGGGTAAGTTTATGAAAATTACATTTTTAGGAGCAACAAAAACTGTTACAGGTTCTAATTATTTAGTAGAAGCGGCAGGAAAGCAGTTTTTAGTTGATTGTGGTATGTGGCAAGGAAGAAAAGAGTTAGAGGAAGAAAATTTTCAAGATTTTGATTTTAATCCAGCAGAAATAGATTTTATGTTATTAACACATGCACATATAGACCACTCTGGAAGAATACCTAAATTATATAATGAAGGTTTTAAAAATAAAATATATGCTCACAAAGCAACATGTGATTTATGTGCTTTAATGTTGCCTGATAGTGGGCACATTCAAGAAATGGAAAATGAGTGGAAAAATAGAAAAAGAATAAGGAAAGGTTTAGAGCCAAGAGAACCACTATATACTGCAGAACAGGCTGCTAGATGTTTGGAAATATTTGAACCTGTAAAATATGATGAAATAATAGAAATCACACAAGATATTCATGTGAGATTTAATGATGCTGGACATATGCTAGGTTCTAGTGTTATTGAGGTGTGGGCAAAAGAAGATGGAAAACAGACAAAAGCCGTGTTTACTGGTGACTTAGGTAATAATGATATTCCATTATTAAGTGAGCCAACAATGATAGAAGATGCAGATTATTTAGTAATTGAATCAACATATGGTAGCAGAAAACATGTAAGAAATGATGAAAAAGCAGAAATGTTTTTGGATATAGTTTCAGAAACATTAGACAAAAAAGGAACTGTTGTAATTCCATCATTTGCAGTAGGAAGAACACAAGAAATTTTATATGAATTAAATAAAATAAAAGAAACTAAAAACGATGAAAAATTCTTAAAAGAATATGAAACTTTAATGAAGGCACCAGTATATGTAGATAGTCCTTTAGCAATATCAGCCACAGAAGTGTTTAAAGAAAATATGGATTTATTTGATGAAGAAACACAAGAAGAAATGAAAAGAGGAGATCATCCATTAGATTTTCCTGGATTAAAATTTACTGTAACATCAGATGAATCAAAAGCCTTAAATGAAAATCCAGAGCCATGTATAATAATATCTGCAAGTGGTATGTGTGAAGTGGGAAGAATAAAACATCACTTAAAACATAATTTATGGAATCCAAATTCAACAATACTTTTTGTTGGATATCAAGCACCAGGAACACTAGGATATAGCATTGTAAATGGAGCTCAAAAAGTTAAAATCTTTGGAGAAGAAATAGCAGTAAATGCAAGAATTGAATATATAGAAGGATATTCTGGTCATGCAGACCAAGATGGATTAATGAATTTTATATATTCATTTAGAAATAAGCCAAAGCAAGTATTTTTAGTACATGGTGAAGAAGAATCACAAGAAGTATTAGAACAAAAAATTGAAGAAGAGGCTAAATTGCCTGTTATAATACCTAATTATGGAGAAACATATGAACTAAATACAGAAGAAAATGTAAAATTAACTCATAAAATAGATAGAAAATTACCAGTAAATAATAGAATTGAAGTGTTAAATAGACTTGAAAAATTAAAAGATGAGTTACTAGATATGGAAACTGCTGTTAAGGAAGATATGAATAATAAAGATTTAAGAGATGAAGATGTGTTTAGAATTAGTGAGAAGATTAAGGAGTTAGAGAGACAAATTTTAAATGTAATTGAGGGGTAAAAATGGAAAACAAATATTTAAACGAAGCAATAATTGGAAATAAAAAGATGATAGCAACTTTTACAAGCAAAGGAGAAATGCAAAGAATATATTTTCCAAGTAAAGATAATAAACAATATATAAACTACTTCCATACAGGAGTAAAGATAAATGAATCTGATTTAATATATTTACATGATGATATAAATAACACATATAAGCAATATTATGATACAGACACAAATATATTAAATACTGAAATTACAAATACATATTTTAATTTGAAAATTGTACAAACAGACTATATTTTAATAAAAGAAAATGTGTTAGCAAAAAAATATATTTTTATAAATGAAGGAACAATTGATTTAAATACACAATTTTATATTCATTCTGAATTATTATCAGACTTAAATAATTTTGTAGGTTGTAAAATTGTTGATGGCGGCATGACTCAATATGCACATGACTTTGCTTTTTCAACATTTTCTAAAGGAAAAGATATAATTAAACACCAAATAAATGGAAGTAAAGAAACTATAAAAAGAACAGAAATTCATGACAAAGATTATATTGGAATGTCAAAAGATTCATCAATAGCATATGAAATAGGCTTAATAAAACCAGGTGAAAAGAAAGAATTACAGATATGTGTATTAATTGATGAAAATAAAAATATATCTGATATAGAAGATGAAATCGAAAGAGTTAAAAGAATTGATTTTGATAAAGAATATATAAATACAAAATCATATTGGAGAAAATATGTAAAAGACCATAATGGATTAAAATTAAAAGAGCCAGAAACAGCTTATGAAGAAAGAATTTACGAGATATATAAAAAAAGCATTTTGTTATTTCCATTATTGATAAATGCAGAAACAGGGGCAATTATTGCATCACCTGAAATTGATGAAAATTTCACAAAGTGTGGTAGATATGCATATTGCTGGCCAAGAGATGCTGTTTTTATGACAAAGGCTATGGATATATTAAAAATGCAAAAAGAAACAGAAAAGTTTTATAAAGTATTTTGCAGAAAAACTCAAAGTAAAAATGGTATGTGGGAACAACGTTTTTACACAGATGGTAAATTGGCTCCATGTTGGGGATATCAAATTGATGAAACTGCAAGTGTTGTATATGGAGTATATGAACATTATAAATATACTAAATCAGAAAAATTCGTAAAAGATAATTTGCAAATGTGTGAAAAGGCAGTTGATTTCTTAAAAAGATATGTAAAAGATATATTTGAAGAAACTCACAAATATCATGTAAGTTATGATTTATGGGAAATGTGCGAAAGTGTACATTTATATTCTTTAGCAAGTATATATTCTGCATTTGATTGTATGTTAAAAATATATGATGCTTTAGGAAGTAATGTTTCAGAATTCGAAAATAATAGATTAAAAGAGGAAAAAATAGAAAAATCTAAAAAAGAAATTGAAAAGCTACAACTTGAAGTTAAAAAATATATAAATAAAAATATGTATGATGAAGAGAAAAAAACATATGTAAGAAATCCAGAAGATAAGAAAATGGATATAAGTATTTTAGGTGCGGTTACACCATTTAATGTATTTAAGCCAAAAGAGAAAAAAGTGCAAAATACAGTAGAAAGAATAAATATGTCTATAAGAACATATACTGGTGGATATCAAAGATTTGAAAACGATCACTATATGAATGGAAATCCTTGGCCTATTGCTAATTTATGGATGACATTATATTATTTGGAAACTGGAGAAAAGAAAAAGGCTAAAGAAACATTTGATTTTGTAATAAAAACAGCTGGAAAACATTATTTCCTAGGAGAGCAAGTGAATAATGAAACTTTAAAGCCTAACTGGGTTATAGGTCTTGGTTGGTCACATGCTATGTTTATTATTGTGCTTGAAAAACTTTATGCAAAATGAGACATTTGGGACAGTCCGATTTTGTCTCATAAATATGTCAAAAAAAGTCGAAGTTACAATTCACAGCTATTAAAATTAGAAATGTCCTACAACGGGTAAGAGTTCTTAATTATACTCAGTCCTTCCCAATGATACTGTAACAATGCTAACGCATTTAACATTATTCATTGGTCCCCACGAGGACTTCGTTTAATTAATAACTATTCCCCTGCGCGGACTTTAAGATTTAATATGCTGTGAATTGTAACAAGTCAAAAGTAATTATTAATAAAAATTAACAAATAATACTTGCAAACTATATTTTTTTGATATAGAATTGTATTGCCAAGTACAAATATGGCAATAATAAAAAAGAAAGTAAAATAAAAGCAAAATAGCTTTTAAGTCAAAGGAGGAAAAGAATATGTCAGTAAAAGTAGCCATTAATGGTTTTGGACGTATAGGACGTCTAGCATTTAGACAAATGTTTGGAGCAGAGGGGTATGAAATAGTAGCAATAAATGATTTAACAAGCCCTGATATGTTAGCACATTTATTAAAATATGATTCTGCTCAAAAAAAATATGAGAAAGCAGATACAGTAGTAGCTGGAGAAGATTCAATAACAGTAGATGGAAAAACAATAAAAATATATGCTGAAAAAGATGCAGCAAATTTACCTTGGGGAGAAATTGGAGTCGATGTTGTATTAGAATGTACAGGATTCTATACATCAAAAGATAAAGCACAAGCACATATAGATGCAGGAGCTAAAAAAGTTGTAATTTCAGCACCAGCTGGAAAAGATTTACCAACAATAGTTTATGGTGTAAATGAAAAAATATTAACACCAGAAGATAAAATTATATCAGCAGCATCTTGTACAACAAACTGTTTAGCACCAATGGCAAAAGCATTAAATGATTATGCACCTATTCAGTCAGGAATAATGACAACAGTTCATGCATATACAGGAGATCAAATGCTTTTAGATGGACCACATAGAAAAGGTGATTTAAGAAGAGCAAGAGCGGCAGCTGTAAACATAGTACCAAATACAACAGGAGCTGCAAAAGCAATTGGATTAGTTATTCCAGAATTAAATGGAAAATTAATTGGTTCTGCACAAAGAGTTCCAGTTCCAACAGGTTCTACAACAATATTAGTTGCAGTTGTAAAAGGTGAAAATATAACAGAAGAAGGAATAAATGCTGCAATGAAAGCTCAAAGCAGTGAGTCATTTGGATATACAGATGAATATTTAGTTTCTTCAGATGTTATTGGAATGAGATATGGTTCTTTATTTGATAGTACTCAAACAATGGTAACAGAAATTGGAGATGGATTATATCAAGTTCAAGTTGTTGCTTGGTATGATAATGAAAATTCTTATACAAGTCAAATGGTTAGAACTATTAAATATTTTGCTGAATTAGGATAATGAGACAAGTGGGACAGTGCAAAACTGTCTCACTTAAATGTCTTATTTTGTCGAACTTTGCGGTCGATTTTATATGAATTTTTTAAATTTCTATTTACAAATTATGAAATGTATGATATACATAATATTGCTATATAGTAATATAGTTTTTATTCAAAATTTTTATATTAAATTTTAATCAAGTAAATTCCCATAAAATAGAAAAATTTTAATTATTAAATTGTAAAAGCAAAATATTTTTAAATAAACTTTTAAATAAATATTGACATTTTAGTTTTATAATAATATAATGTTTTTACGAAATTAAATCTAAAAAATTAAGAAGTATTTATTTCAAAAATAAGTATTGCTATATAGTAAATATCAAAGGAAGGAGGAAGGTGTATGGAAGAAAAAATTTTAAATGAGCTTAAGAACATAAATTTACAGCTTCAAGCGTTTGATTCTAAAATTGATGAAAAATTAAAAGTTCAAAAAGAAGAAATCTGTTCAGAATTAAGACAAGAATTCAAGAAAGATTTAAACACAGTAAGACAAGAATTCAAGGAAGATTTAAACACAGTAAGGCAAGAACTAAGACAAGAATTCAAGGAAGACTTAAACACAGTAAGGCAAGAATTCAAAGAAGACTTAAATAGCAATTTGGAAGAACTAAAAACATATATTATTTCAGAGACTTCAAAAGCATTTAGAGAACATATGGATGTTATTTATGATAGAAAAAATAAAGAACATCATGAAATAGTAGAAGAACTCCGAGAACATAAAGTAAGAACACTAAAGGGAGTAAGAGCATTTGAAAGATCTTTGACAGTTTAAACTTACATAGAAAGTATTGCATTAAACAAAATGTAATACTTTTAAAATAAAATAATATAAACTTATAGATAAATATAAATAAAATAATAAACACAAAAATAAAAAAAATAGTTATAAATTATAAACAAATGGCATATAATATAAAAATTTAAAAGTGCTATAAATATAAATAGGAAGGAATGAAAAAATATGGAAGCAATAACAGTAGATGAATTAATAGAAAAATTAAAAAAATTTGAGGACAAGTCTATAATAACAAGACTGGAAGGAAATATAGAAGAAGAAATAGATATGAAACTTGCTGAAGTTAATAAAGAAAAGGATTTTATTCAACTAATATATAATAAAAACAAACGTAAGATATTTGGAAAGTCATTAAAAATAAATTTTCACCAAATTAAAAAAATAGAATCTGATGAAGACACAGAATTTTACATATATTTAGATGGAGAGCAAAAAATTATAATTTTTACAGATATAGATGTTTATTATAATTATAGTGTTTTTAGAATTACAAAAAATATAAAAAATATATGAAAAGCATCAAAATGAATTGATGCTTTACTTTAAACTATTTGATATATTTTCACATAAATTAATAAAAAGTTTATGATTTTTTTCAGGAACAGATTTTAAAACTTCTGTAAACGTTTGTGCAGAATTATTTTCAGTAATTCCAAAAACTAAATAATCTAAACTTGTTTGTAATATTGTGCAAATATTTGAAATTGTAGCTAAACTACAAATACTTGTACCTCTTTCAATTTCACTGATATATGAAGGTGAAACATCTATAATTTCAGATAATTTTTCTTGTGTTAAATGCATTTCATTTCTTTTTAATTTAATTCTTTTTCCGATTTCTACATAATTTAATTCGTCCATATAAACCTCCATTTTATTGATATTTATTAGTGTATATTTATTATAATATTTTATAATTAAAAAATTTCAAATAAAATCAACTAAAACTGTTGCAATATAACTATAAGTGTAGTAAAATAAATTTAGCATAAAACAAAAGAGGAGGAGTTTTATAATGATTAAAGTAAAAAGAAAAAACAAAAAAATTTTACAGCAAAGAGGTATAACGCTAGTAGCGTTAGTAGTTACGATTATAGTATTATTGATATTGGCTGGAATATCAATACAAGCACTAACAAATCAAGGAATATTTGCGCAAGCAAATAATGCAAAAAGGGAGTCTGAAATAGCAAATATAAAAGAAAAAATAGCTTTAGACATTTATGAAAAACAATTAGAACCACCATTAGGAAGTATAACAGAAGGAGAATTAGAAACAATATTAGGAAAGTATGGAACAGTAAATAAAGGAGAAGATGGAACAATAAAAGGAATAACGACAGAAGATGGATATGAAATATTACTAAAAGATATCTATGAAGGTGGAACAACAG
>CAMCQH010000010.1 GCA_945877035.1 uncultured Clostridium sp.
AATAATAAAAATAAATAATAAAAATAAATAATAAAAATAAATAATAAAAATAAATAATAAAAATAAATTAATAAAAATAAATAATAAAAATAAATTAATAAAAAATAAAATTAAAAATTTATTTTTTAAAATAAGGTAACATCTGAATTTTTTTAGGTTCAAAAATTTTATTACCATCAGATAAAAAAGTAAGAGCGGTGAAAGTTTCAAGTTGTCTAGT
Source organism: uncultured Clostridium sp. (assembly GCA_945877035.1). Classification (GTDB taxonomy): domain Bacteria; phylum Bacillota; class Clostridia; order TANB77; family CAG-508; genus CAG-269. The sequence continues at coordinate 221 of CAMCQH010000010.1, forward strand.
AAAATAATTAGTATCATAAATATAATCTGTTTGATAATAAGAATTATAAGACTCAGAAATATTCGAATCTCTAGAATTTAAAGTATTAGTAATATAACTAAAATTAGTCTCCTTTGCATTCTCAGAAACAGTCTTTGAAAATTTTTCTTTTTCTTCTTTCCCCAGTTGTTTTTGAGCCTCCTCAATTGTAAAAATATCATCAGTTCTAAACCAAATTTTATTAATAAGATTTTGAGTTATAACTTTAACAGAAGTCTCATCTTTTAAAGTGTTTTTTAAAGAAGAATAACTTTGAGTACTAACTATATTTATACATTTTGCTTCTCTACTTAAAGAGAAAAATTCACTATCTGTCTTTGTGCAATATTTATCATACTCATCACAAATAAAAGCTGATTTTCTAACATTTCCCCTAGATAAAGAATTTAATATTTCAGTTTGAAAATCTAGTTTTAAATATGTTGCAATTATTTTAGAAAGCATAGTATATTCAGAAATATTCATATTTAAAACAACTATTTTTCCAGAATTTAAAATATCCTCAAATCCTAAAAAATTAAGTTTTTCTTTTGGTGGAGAAAAAGTAGAAAAAACATCATAATCAGAAATAAATGTATTTGTAATTCTTGTAATTTCGGAAATCAAAATACCTTTAGTTCTAGAATCCAAATTTTCAAATTCTTTTTGGAAGAAATTTAAACACTCATTCAATTCATAAATTTGTTTTGAATTTAATTTTGAAGAGATAAAAAGTTCTCTTAAGACTTCAATTTTTTCTTTATAATAATTTGGAACTGTGATTAATTTATGTAACTCAGCAAAGGTAACATAATTATTATTATATAACTTGCATAACTTAATTGCCTCGGCTAAAATTTGTTCAGCCTTATCAAGCCAATATGACTCAGAATTGTTTTCTGAAAACAACGTTAAAATTGTTTTTAATCTATTAGCAAGAACAATTGGTTTTAAATTAGGTTTATGTAAAGGATTATAAAAATTGCCAGAATTCAAACCAATAACAACTAAATCTTTTTCCAAATTATATAGTTTTGCATATTCTAGAATTTGTTTATAATAATTTCCTTTTACATCTAAAATAAGCATTCCTATTTTATCACATTTATGTTCACTATTATACTTTAATAATTGCTCTGTAAATGGATACATAGCAGATGAGGTTTTACCAGAACCAATAGTACCGGTAATTAAAAAGTTTTGATATAATCCACTTTCAGGAATATATACATTAGTATTAGTATTTAAATCTTGTCCTATTAACAAATGCAATTTTGAAGTATTATAATTTTTGAAATCCTTACTTTTTAGCATTTTAGATTTTTTAGTAAAAATATGAATAAAAAATCTATTGAATAAAAAAAGTGAAAGAATAATATTTGAAAAAATATATGTAAAAATAAAAGTAATTTTAATATATTTCCAAAGTAACGGATTATCAGTACATATATCAAAAGGATGCAAACCATATGTTATAATAATTTCATTTGAAGTGTAAATAGGATAAAAAGTATTAAAAGCAATTAAACAAGAAATAAATACAAAAATAGAGCAAAAAAATATTTTATATTTTAAAATTATAAGACCTCCTTTTTAATTTTTAATTTTGAACCTTGTAGAGTATGTAAAATTTTTACCTCGAAAAAAGTATATAATGAATATAAAGAGATAAAAAGATTAATAATAAATATGATAAAAAATAAATTGATAAGTCTAGAAATAATATCACCGCCTTACTAGGACTAAAATATACAACATTTTTTTTGATTTGTCTATACTTTTTTCAAAAAATGTGATAAAATTTTAAAAAAATTTATGAGGAGGAAGTATAATGAAATTTAATAAAGATACAAAAATTGGTGAAATTTTAGAAAAAGCACCAGAAAAAGCAGAGATTTTATTAGAAATTGGAATGCATTGTTTAGGATGTCCAGCTTCACAAATGGAAACATTAGAAGAAGCATGTGCTGTTCATGGAATAGATGTAGAAGAAGTAATTGCAAAATTAAATGCATAATAAGTAAGAAAAGTTCAATACATTTGTCGAAAAATATCAAAAAAGAAAAATTTCCGGAAAAATTTTCAAAAAATTTCAACAAATGTATTGACATATGCTAAAAAATATAGTAATATATAAAGGCGTTCTGAGTTATTCTTAGAATATTGGTGATGGGCTATTAGCTCAGGTGGTAGAGCACTTGACTTTTAATCAAGTTGTCCCGCGTTCGAGTCGCGGATAGCTCACCAAAAGAACTAAATGATTGAACAAATTATTTAGTTCTTTGTATATAAGGCCCCTTGGTCAAGCGGTTAAGACATCGCCCTTTCACGGCGGAGACATGGGTTCGATTCCCGTAGGGGTCACCAAGAATGCCACTTTAGCTCAGTTGGCCAGAGCACCGCACTTGTAATGCGGGGGTCCTCAGTTCGAATCTGAGAAGTGGCTCCATATAAGGTCAGTAGTTTTGCAATAGGCTTAATTACGGGCTTTTTTATTTTTTCTGATATTTCTAAAAATTGTTTGACATTTTTTAAATAATATGTTATTATTTAATTACAAAATAAATGTGTTTGAAATGTCGCTTATTTTCAAACGAAGTTCGTATGTGTAACTGTGAATGCACATACTTTTTTTATATAAAAAATAGAGCAGGCTGTGAACCCTACTCTACCGACTATGTATTGCCTACAATTAGTCTTTGTCTGTTTTTTCATCTTGCACTTGTTTTTGTTGATTTTGTTGTAGCAAAAAATTTTTTTCTTTTTCTGCCATTAACTCATCAACCAAGTGAAGAATCACGTCGCCTAAATTCAACTGAAGTCCTCCTTTCCGCCCTTTAGAAAGGGCTAGCCTTTCTTAGCGTAAGGTTGCTAATATATTACAATAATTCTTAATTGAAATCAAGCGAACACTTAAAATTTTTATAAAAAATAGTTACAAAATAATTGACTACATTGAGTAAAACAAAAAAATATATTCCTACGTAAATGTAAAAGAGGATATCATATTTTATGATATCCTCTGGGCAAATTTTTTAATGGTTTAATTTTGTAACATCCATTTTAAAAGTTCTACATGAACTTGAGTTTCAAAATTAGGATATACATCACGACTTGAGCCATTCTTTTTTAGCATTTCTGCCAATTCGTCCACATGCTTTCCAACTAAATCATTGTCGATATTTAGACTGGTGCTCCACATAAGAGAAGCAAAGCCTTGTGCTTCTACAATATATCCCTTTGAATCAAAAGTTACATATCCATCTTTTCCTCTTGAAAACCTATATTGTGTATTATTTGCCATGTTTTTTCCTCCTTAACAAGTTTGTTTTCGAGTTGCTATATATATAAAACTTGCTACCTTGCAAGATAATTAAATTATGTTAATATTATAGCATACAAAACTTATATTTTCAATAACTTAGCATTTTTTATAGGGTAAATAATGAGGCTTTTTTATTTTTTGTTTGAAAAATTAAAAATAATATGTTATTATTTAATTACAAAATAAATGAACTTGTAACAAGTCGCTGTTATTCAAGTTAGTCGTATGTGTATCCGTAAATGCACATACTTTTTTTATACACAAAAATAGAGTAGATTATTGTAATTACGTAAAAATTCATCTATAATAATTATATAAAAATCACAAATAATTAATAAAAGGTTCAATTAGGAGGAATTGAAATGAACAAAATTATAATAGTAACAGGAGCATCAAGAGGAATAGGAAAAGAAATAGCAAAAGATTTAGCAAAAAAAGAATATACAGTAATAGCAAATTACAATAAATCAGGAAAACAAGCACAAGAATTAAAAGAAGAATTAGAAAAAGAAAACATAAAAATAGACATATTTAAAGCAGATGTATCAAAAAGAAACGAAGCACAAGAATTAGTAGAATATACAATAAAAAAATACGGAAAAATAGATGTATTAATTAATAATGCAGGAATATCACAAATAAAAGAATTTACACAAATAACAGATGAAGACTGGAACAATATGATAAATACAAATTTAAATTCTGTATTTTATATGACACAAGAAACATGCAAAAATATGATACATAACAAAAAAGGATGCATAATTAATATATCATCAATATGGGGAGTAGTTGGTGCATCATGTGAAGTTCACTATAGTGTAAGCAAAGCCGGAATAGACGCAATGACAAAATCATTAGCAAAAGAAATGGGCCCATCAAACATAAGAGTAAATTCAATAGCACCAGGAATTATTAATACAGAAATGAATAAAAATTTAAGTGAAAAAGAAATTAATAATATAAAAGAAGAAATTCCACTTGAAAAAATAGGAAAAGCACAAGATATAGAAAAATGTATAGAATGGTTAATTGAAGATGAATATACAACAGGACAAGTAATCTCAATTAATGGAGGATGGGGAATATAAAAATAATAAGAATAGAAAAAAGACTAATTCGTATATTTTACAGATTAGTCTTTTATAAATATTTATATTTTTAATTTTCACTTAATTTTCTTTTATAATTTCCAGAAAGAATTTTTGGAAAATAAGTAATTATTTTATAAACAGCTAAACGGATTTTTTTGCTCCATAGATAAGACTTTCTTAACTTTCTAGCACTACCTAAAGAAACAGGCTCATCTTCTAAAACTAATAATTCGTTTTGTTTTTTCTCTATATCAAAAATGTAATTTTTGCAATCATTATTATCCCATTCATTATTATTATTTCTAAAACAGAAATTAAAAGTTTCACCCTCACCTAAAAAGATTTCTGCTTGAAATCCTAATTCTGTTTTTTCCATTTTAACTTCATTTACATTATCCCAATTAATCCCAAAGCCATAATGAATAAAAACTTCTTCAGAGTTTTCTTGAAAAAATTTTCCTGTATAAGATATTTTTACATTACTATTCTCAACTAATTTATCTGTATTAAAAAATATGTTTTTAACTAGTTCCATTGATTTTATCTCTCCTTATTTATCTTTTGCTACAAGTATTATAATATTAAATTCAATATTGTTCAAGTGTTTTTTGTAAAATTTTTAGAAATTTTGTTTTTTTTAGTTAGTTTTTTAGAAAATAAAATAAAATTAATCGATATATTAACCATTTTGAGACACTAAATATTTTATACTAATTTGTAAAAAATAATATTTATAAAAGCATAAACATATTGTAAATTAAATAATAATATGATAATATTAAATTAGTAATACAAAAGGAGAGAAATAGATGGGAAAAACTAACTTAAAATGGGAAGAATTAGAATCTAAAATAGAAAAAGCACAAAAGGAATTATATGAAAATCAAGAGATAGAAGAAATAGAAGAAGTAGAAGAAATAGAAGAAAAAAAATCAAGAAAAAAGACTAAAAAAGAAAAAATGCCCAAAGAAAAAGTTGAAGAAAAAAAGATTCCAAAAGCAAAAATAAAAAAAGAAAAAATAAATGTATATAAAAGTAGTAACAAAGTAAATTTATCTATCATAATAGGTCTAATACTTTTAATATTAGCAATTTTTTCAATAATTTTTGCACTTATGAATATAGATAATAACAACATAATAAGCGGAGTGAAAATAGAAGGAATAGATGTATCAGAATTAACTAGAGAACAAGCAAAAGAAAAAATAAATGCAGTATATGAAGGAAAAAAGCAAAAAGATATAGTATTAAAATATGGAGAATATGAAACAACAATAACACCTCAATTAATAGATACAAATTATGACATAGATGAAGCAACAAAAAAAGCTATTTCCATAGGAAGAGACAGTAATATAGTTATAAACAACTATAACATTTTATTTGCAAAGCTTGGAAGAAAAAATATAAAAGTAGATATGACAATAAATGAAGACGAAGCAAAAAGAATAATTGAAAGTATATCAAATAATCTTCCAGGAGCAGTAGTTGAATCAGATTATTATGTAGAAGATGACAAACTAATAATTACCAAAGGAAATCAAGGAATCAAAATAGATACAGAAAGTCTAATTAAAAAAATAAAAGACAAACTAAAAAATATAAACTCAAAACAAGAGTACATAGAAATACCTGTAATCAATGAAACACCAGAAAAAATCGACATAGAAAAGATACATAATGAGATTTATAAAGAAGTACAAGATGCATATCTTACACAAGACCCTATTACAATTCACCCAGAAGTAGAAGGCATAGACTTTGACATAGATGAAGCAAAAGCTTTACTAAATGAAGATAAAGAAAAATATGAAATACCACTAATCATTACAAAGCCAGAAGTTACAATATCTCAAATAGGATCAGAAGCATTTCCAGATTTACTTGCCACATATTCTACTAAATATGACGGTGCAAATATAAACAGAGCAACTAATTTAGAATTGGCATGTGAAAAAATTAATGATAAAGTAGTTTTAGCAGGAGAAACATTTTCTTATAATAAAACTTTAGGCGAAAGAACAATAGCTGCTGGATATAAAGAAGCAAAAGTATATGAAAATGGAGAAGTAGTAGATGGAATTGGCGGTGGAATATGCCAAGTATCATCAACACTATATAACTCTGTTTTAATGGCAAACATGGAAGTAACAGAAAGAAGAAATCATCAATTTGTAACCTCTTATACGCCAGAAGGAAGAGACGCAACTGTTGTATATGGAATGACAGATTTAAAATTTAAAAATACAAGAAAATATGCTATAAAAATAAAAGCAACTTGTTCTAATGGAATAGTTACTATTTCAATATATGGAATTAAAGAAGATAACGAATATGCAGTTTCTTTTAGCACAGAAATACTTTCAACAATACCATATACGGTTAAGTATATAAATGATAGTTCTTTAGCAAAAGGAACAGAAAAGGTTAAACAAGTTGGTGCAAATGGAATGATAACAGAAACATATATAATTAAAACTTTAAATGGAACTGTAGTTTCTAAAGAATTACTATCTAAAGACACTTATAGTGCAATGCAAAGGATTATTTTAAGAGGAACAAAATAAAATTTTAAAAATAAATTTGAAATTAAAGTGAATAATGAATTGAAATATTTAGCTAGCACACCTTGGATGGATATTTCACTACCATTAAATATTGATACAAGGAACTGAGTAATTACTAAAAAAGATGAAAATATTTGCTATACATACGATATATATAAATTCATTTGTTGTCTTATGTTGGTTGATATTGTTTATAGTTTTTGGAATATTATATTTATTATTGATAAGGGGGTGATTATATGAATAGAACTTTAAAGATTGTACTCATTATAATAGCTTGTATACTTGTATTAGGGCTTTTTGGAGGTATAATTGCATTTGTTGCCACTGGTAATACTGCTAATGCTGAAGAATATAAATTAGGAAACGACACAATAAAGTCGATAAAATCAGTAGTAGAAAAAAGACAAGTAACATCAGTATCTACAGAAACAAGTAATGGAATTATAACAAAGAAAATAGAATATAAGTCAGATACAGTACAAGATGATTTATTAAAATATACTCAATATCTTAGAACTAATGGTGGTTTTTATTTAACTAAAGATATGAATTTATCAGTAACACCATCAACGGTAGAATTAGGTAAAACATCTAATGACGCTGGAAATTTAATTATGATGACAATAAACTATAATTCATTTGGATACACAATTATTATTCAAAAAGGTGAAGGAACTTTGACTACATATTAAAAATTGAAATTTTAAAAATATAATTTCCAAAAATTTTAACATATATTTGATTTTTTTCTTATATTTATGTCTAATAAATATAGAAAATTAAAAACCACAAAAGTGGTTGCCGTGAATATGCATAAAAAACACATCAAACTTACAAGTTACAGATGTGTTTTTTATTGTCTATTTGCTTAAAATTACGAATATATATTCATAAAACTTTTTATGTTTTATAAAATGTGGTAAAATAAAAAATAAAAAATTGAAACTTTTTAAGTTTTGATCTGTTTGTATATATGAAAGCAGGGTAAGATATGGAAAAAGATTTAGATATAAAATTATATAAAGAATATTTAGATGGAGAAAAAGGTGCTTTTGAATTGCTATATAACAAGTATAAAGACAAAATACAATACTTTGTTTACAATATAGTAAAAGACTATCAAAAAGCTGAAGATATTACTCAAGATGTATTTATTTATGTTATGCAAAATAGAATGAAAGAGGGCTATACTTTTAAATATTATATATATTTAGTTGCTAAAAGTAGAGCATATAATCAAATAAATATGGAAAAAAGAAGAACGGAAATAAATGAAGAATATATCTTAAATGGAGTAGAACAAGTAGGACAAGATGTAGCAGATATTGTAACAAAAAACGAGAAAAGACAAGAAATAATAAGTAGCATAGATATGTTAGATGATAGATATAAAAATGCAATATATTTAGTAAAAATTGAAGAACTTACATATCAAGAAACAGCACCAATACTTGGAGAGTCAATTCAAAATGTAAAAAATCTTATTCATAGAGGCAAAAAAGAGTTACGAAAAATTCTAATAAAGAAAGGATTTGATGAAATTAATAAAGTTGAAAAGGTAATTATAGCAATATTATGTATAAGTATTTTACTTGCTGGAGGAGTATATGCAACAATGAAGATTATTGAAAGTTTTACAGGAAAAGCAGAAATAACACCTACATATACAAGTAAACTATCAACAATGGATAGCAATAAAGTTTGGGTTGGTACTTTTAATTTGGTATGGAATGACTTTATGAATTATGTTGTAAAGGGAAAAGTTGAATTTGAAGAAAACTATAAAGAAATAAAAAAACAACAAAGTAACTATTCTGGAAAAAATACATTTGAAGAAAATGATATATTAAGAATACCATTTATAAAAGTTAATGATGAAATTAACTATGATGAATTATGTTGAAGAAAAATAAAAAATAACAATTACTATATAAAACAAGCATTACAAACAATAGATTTTGAATTAAATAATGTAGGTGGAAGTGTAAAAAGTGAAGCAGTAATTGATGCTACAAATAAAGCTTGGACAGAAAAACCAAGAAAAATGATATTTGATAGTGATTTTATATTGTATTTAAAAGAAGAAAGTAAAGAGCAATCTTATTTTGCATTAAAAGTAGATAATACTGATATATTAATAGAGGGAGAAATAAATGTAGAATAATAAGTAATAACAAAACTGTTAAAATATAGTTAATAAAATAATTAAAGAAAAGTAGCAAAAAAGTAAGTAATAAATAACAGGAGCTTACAGAATAATAAAAAATATCCTCTTTACTCGAAAAATTGGGGGATATTTAAGAATCGTATGGTGCGCCATCCCAGACTCGAACTGGGGGTCTTATGATTAAGAGTCATCTGCTTTACCAACTAAGCTAATGGCGCAAATTCAATTTAAATACGCATCATTAAACAAAGTATGATGCATATGATAAAGCTATTATAGTACCAAAATAAAAAAATGTCAAGAATAAATTTTACAAATTTATGTAAACATTTTAAAAAATCCATTGACAACCAACAAATAAAAAGTTAAAATATAATATAGGTATAAAAAAAGAGAAAGAGGTGGGTTAAAAAAAATGCTAAAAATATATAATACAGATTTAGAAACAAATAAAATAGAAGAAATAAAGGAATTCAAAAAAGGGAGTTGGATAAGTTTAGTAAACCCATCGGAAATAGAAATCAAAAAAGTATGTAAAAGCGTAAATATACAAGAAGACTTCATAAGAGATGCCTTAGACTTTGAAGAAAAAGCAAGAATTGACAAAGAGGAAGATGATGGAACAACATTATTTGTTGTAGATGTTCCTATAATAGAAAAAAATGAAGAAAATGAAGTTTATTCAACAATGCCACTAGGTATGATAGTTGTAAGAGATGATTTTTTTATAACAGTATCATTAAGAAAAAATAAAGTAATAGAAGACTTTGAAAAAAGAAAAATTAAAGATTTCCAAACATATAAAAAATCAAAATTAATTTTTCAAATACTATATCTAAATTCTTCATATTATTTATCATACTTAAAACAAATAAACAAAGAAACAGAAATTGCAGAATACATATTAAAAAACTCAATGAAAAATAAAGAGTTATTAAAATTATTAAGTTTAGAAAAAAGTTTGGTATATTTCACAACATCATTAAAATCAAATGAACTTGTAATGGAAAAAACAATGAGAGGCAAAATAATAAAATTATATGAAGATGATGAAGAGATACTAGAAGATGCAATCACAGAAAATAAACAAGCAATAGAAATGGCAAAAATATATAGTGATATTTTAAATGGAACAATGGACGCATATGCTTCTATTATTTCAAATAACTTAAATGGAGTTATGAAATTTTTAACATCAATAACAATAGTACTTGCAATACCAACAATGATATCAAGTTTCTGGGGAATGAATGTAAATTTACCATTTCAAAATAGTAGATTTGGATTTCCAATAATGATTGCAATATCAGTTGTATTAACATTACTTGTAACTTGGTGGCTAAAAAGAAAAGATATGCTTGATTAAAAAAGAGGAGGGATTTAGAGAACTATTCTCTTAATTCCTCCTCTTTTTTAATTTATTTCTTCACCTAAAATACTTTTAATCTTTTCTAACTGCTTTTTTAAATTATTATATGCAGTAGAACCAATAGAAGTATTTGCACCAGTTTCATATTCAGAAATGGTTTTTTCAATATCCAAAATCTTAAATTTATGAGTGCTAGCACTTGTATTTTTATACATATAAATAGGAACATAGTCAACTTTATCTATCGAAATTTTTCCATCAGAATTTTTAGTAATAGTTAAATTTAAAATTGCAGAATCCCTAGTTATTTCATCCCTTTGGTCAGCAGTAAAATTACCTAGAGCATAAACCACAAAAACCTCTTTTTCAGTTCCATCTTCCAAAGTAATAGTTCTTTTTTCCATAGGTTCTATAACATGAGGATGATTTCCAAGGATTATATCAACACCATTTTCAAAAAGAAAATCTGCAAGTTCTTCTTGCTCTGAATTAGCAGTAGTTCTATATTCAGTGCCCCAATGCATACAAACAACTATTATGTCAACATTTAAAGATTTAGCTTGTTCAATCTGTTTTTTTATTAAATCTTTATTAATTAAATTAACACAATATTCTTTTCCAGAAGGCACTGGAATACCATTAGTTCCATAAGTATAATTTATAAAAGCAATATTTACACCTTTAACATTTTTAATTAACAATTTTTCCTGGTCCTCTGCAGTTTTATATGTACCTAAATGAGAAATACCAACATCATCTAAAACATCAATTGTTCTACAAAGCCCGGTATATCCATAATCTAAAGCATGATTTCCAGCTAAAGAAATAATATCGACACCTATATTTTTTAAAGCTGTTGCTAAACTATCAGGTGTGTTAAAAGTTGGGTAATTACTATATCCTCTTTCTTCTCCAGCAAAAGTAGTTTCTAAACTTCCAATAGTTATATCAGAATTTTGAGTATAATCCGCGATATCTTCATACACATAAGAAAAATCATATTCTTTTGTTTGATTATTATATGCATCCCAATATTGAGTATTATGACATAAAGAATCTCCCAAAGCAGTCATAGTAAATGTGATAGGATCCTCTTTTTTTTCTACTTGATCACTTATAACATTGTCAAAATAAGTTTCCTTTGAAATACTATCAGAAAATGATTTTTTTATTATAAAAATTAAAAAAAACATAATAAGTAAGAATATTAAAACTCCAACCAACAATTTTATGTCAAATTTCAACTTGTTTTTTTCTTTTTCATATCTTGCCATTTTTAAAACCAACCCCTTAAAATTTCTAATTTTGCTTTAAAAATTTATATAATAAAGATATCATAAAACAATAAAATTTTCAATAAAATGTATAAAATAAAAAAAAATACAATGTATAAAATAAAAAAAAAATACATATAATACTAACGAAAATTTAAGAGAAAATGGAGGAAAGCTATATGAAAATAGTTGACAAAATAGCACTAGTTTTAATTATAATAGGTGCTATAAATTGGGGACTAATAGGAATATTCAATTTTAATTTAGTTGACGCAATTTTTGGTACAATGAGTGTAATATCAAGAATAATATATGCTTTAGTTGGTATTTCAGGATTATGGGCAATAAAAATACTATTTGATGACTAAATAAGATTAAAAACTTGTATGATTAAGTTCATGCGAGTTTTTTTAATTATAAGATTATATACTTGAAAAATACACAAAATTAAGGTATAATAGCAAACATAAGGGGAAATGTCCCAAAAAGAACAGTCCCATTTGGGACATTTGGGATAGAAAAGAAGCGAAGGGAGAAAAAAATGTTAAGTGCAAACGGAGTAACCGTAAGATTTGGAAAAAGAGTATTATTTGAAGATGTAAACATAAAATTTGGAAAAGGAAATTGCTATGGAATAATAGGAGCAAATGGAGCAGGAAAATCAACATTTTTAAAAGTATTATCAGGAGAAATAGAACCAAGCAAAGGCGATGTAACACTAGAAAAAGGAGAAAGACTATCAATATTAAAACAAGACCACTTTGCTTTTGAAGAAAATACAGTAATAGACACAGTAATGATGGGAAATAAAGAACTATATGACATAATGAAAGAAAAAGAAGCAATATATGCAAAACCAGACTTTTCAGAAGAAGATGGAATGAAGGCTGCAAAATTAGAAGAAAGATTTGCAGAATTAGATGGATGGAATGCAGAATCAGATGCAGCAATGCTTTTAAACGATTTAGGGATAGTACCAGAAAATCATTATAAATTTATGAAAGAAATAGAAGCAAGAGAAAAAGTAAAAGTATTGTTAGCACAAGCTTTATTTGGAAATCCAGATGTGTTATTACTAGATGAGCCTACAAACGACTTGGATTTAAAAAGTATAAACTGGTTACAAGAATTTTTAATAAATTTCGAAAATACAGTAATAGTAGTATCACATGATAGATATTTCTTAAATAAAGTATGTACACATATTGCAGACGTTGACTTTGGAAAAATAAAAGTATATCCAGGAAACTACGACTTCTGGTATGAATCAAGCCAATTAGCATTAAAACAAATGAAAGAACAAAACAAGAAGAAAGAAGAAAAAATAAAAGAACTACAAGACTTTATTGCAAGATTTAGTGCAAATGCATCAAAATCAAAACAAGCAACATCAAGAAAGAAAACACTTGAAAAAATAGAACTAGATGAAATAAAACCATCAAACAGAAAATATCCATATGTAGACTTTAAACCAGATAGAGAACCTGGAAAAGAAATATTACAAGTAAAAAATATTTCAAAAACATTTGAAGGAGTAAAAGTATTAGACAATGTAACATTCACAGTAAAACAAGATGACAAAATAGCATTTTTAGCAGACAATGAAATTGCAAAAACAGTATTATTCCAAATAATAGCAGGTGAAATGGAACCAGACGAAGGAGAACTTGTATGGGGTACAACAATTACAAAATCATATTTCCCTAAGGATAATAACTATTTATTTGACACAGATGAAAACATAACAGAATGGCTTAGAAAATACTCAAAAGACCCAGATGAAACATATGTAAGAGGATTTTTAGGAAGAATGTTATTCTCAGGAGATGAAGCTTTAAAACAAGTTAAAGTATTATCAGGAGGAGAAAAAGTAAGATGCGTACTTTCAAAAATGATGCTTTCAGGAGCAAATTTCTTAATATTTGATGAGCCAACAAACCATTTGGATATGGAAAGTATAACATCAGTAAATAATGGAATGACAAACTTTAAAGGAAATATTTTATTTACATCACATGACCATCAATTAACTCAAACAGTTGCTAATAGAATAATTGATATTAAGGAAGATGGAAAAGTGGTAGATAGAGAAATTACTTATAATGAATATTTAGGAATTGAATAAAAAATGTCAAAGGGGACGCCCCTTTTTGACAGAAAAAATAAAAAGATGATTTTCAAGAAATCATCTTTTTTATGTATTATTCTCCTTGAATTGGATTACCATTATTTTCTGTTACAACTTTTGCTTCAACATTTGAATTATCACCACTTACAAATTTATAAAAAGCGATAGTTGCAAATTGGATATATGGTAATAACCATAAGTAGCCAATACCGAAAGTAACAGCTGCTAAAATAGCCCAACCAATAAATGATAATTCTAACCAGAATAATTTAGCTCTGTTACCTGTCATTAATTCTTTACTTTTTTCAACTGCTTCTTTAGCTGTTAAATCTGAATTATCAACTGCAACAAAATATGCTATTTGATAATAATAAGATTTTGTAGTAGTCCAAATAGATGAAACTATAAGAAGAATAAATCCTATTATAGCAACAGTTCCAAAACTATTCATAGCTACAGATGATGCAATATATGAAGCTCCCAGTGTTCCAACTGTTCCAAGTGCAATAAGAACATATGAAACGATTACTAAAATAATAGGAACTAGCATTTTTACTAAAATATGTAAAGAAATTTTCCATGATTTAGCAAAGTTCGAAAAACCTAAAGTAAAAAAGTCAAATGCTTTAACATCTTCATCTTTGTATAGTTTCATATAAGAAATTATAAGTCCAAATGTTAATGGAATTTCAATAACTACAGTTATTATTGAAAAAATAGGTGTCATTGATTCTGGAAATAGAGCTTCTATTATTCCAAGTACAAAGAATACTAATGCATATGCTAAAGAAATGCAAGCTACCTTTCCCCATTTTCCTGATAATTTTCTACGAGCTTCGGCTCTAAAATCTGATGAAATCATTGTAAAATCCCCCTTTCATTTTTATGAATTTATTATATAATAAAAATAATAAAAAAACAACAAAATGTATAAAAAACGACAATATAATATCAATGTTTGTTATAATTCAGTAAGGCATAAAAAAAATTAGCCGTTCTAGATGTTTATATATTAAAATTTAAAATTCATTTTTCCAAACGCAATACCAAGAGAAAATAAGGAGTTTATCACTACGGTAACCATTCTGGAGAGACTGTTTAAAACAGTAGGTCAAAACAAATTTTAAATTTTAATATATAAACATCTAGAACTACTTTATAAAATTAAGTCTAAGCTCTAACAATAAAATTAATTCAAAAAAATAAAATAAAATAAATTTCATTATAATAATATTTCAATTTCTTATAATTTATGATATATTATAAACATGTTTTAAAATATACGAAGGGAAGGTAAAATAATGGACAAAATAGCAAAAACAATAGCGGAAGAATTAAATATTAAAATACAACAAGTAGACAACACAATAAAATTAATTGATGAAGGGAACACAATACCATTCATTGCACGTTACAGAAAAGAAGTAACAGGTGGATTAAGTGATGAAATATTAAGAACATTTGGAGAAAGACTAACATATCTAAGAAATTTAGAAACAAGAAAAGAAGAAGTTATAAAATCAATAGATGAACAAGGAAAATTAACAGATGAAATTTTACAAGCAGTTGCAATTGCTAAAACTTTAGCAGAAGTAGAAGATATTTATAGACCTTATAAGCAAAAGAAAAAAACAAGAGCTACAGTTGCTAAAGCTAAAGGACTAGAGCCATTAGCACAAATTATAATAGAACAAAATGAAAAAACACCAATAGCTGAAATTGCAAAAGAATATGTTAACATAAATAATTTATCAGAAGAAGACAAGAAAAATAAAGATAAAGTTGTAGCAACACTAGAAGATGCAATACAAGGAGCTTTAGACATTATTGCAGAAGATATATCTGATAATGCAAAATATAGAAAAGAAATTAAAAGACAATGCTACAGAGAAGGACTAATTAAAACAAAAGCAAAAGATGCAGAAGCTAAATCAAATTATGAAATGTATTATGATTATAGTGAAGCACTAAAATATATCCCAAGCCATAGAATTCTAGCAATAAATAGGGGAGAAAAAGAGGAATTCTTAAAAGTATCAATAGAAAAACCAGAAGATAAAATTTTAGCATACATAGAAAAAGACATCATAAAAGGTGAAACACAATTCACACAAATGCTTAAAGATACTATATTAGACAGTTTTGAAAGATTAATAGAACCATCAATTGATAGAGAAATTCGTTCAGATTTAACAGAAAAAGCTGAAGAAAAAGCTATAAAAGTATTTGGACAAAACTCAAAACAATTACTATTAGGAGCACCAATAAAAGGGAAAACAGTAATGGGATTTGACCCAGCATATAGAACAGGATGCAAAATTGCTGTAATAGATGAAACAGGAAAAGTTTTAGATTATACAACAGTATATCCAACAGAGCCACAAAATGATGTTGAAGGAGCTAAAAAAGAATTATTAAAATTAATTGAAAAAGATAAAGTTGATATGATAGCAATAGGTAATGGAACAGCATCAAGAGAATCAGAAATGTTTGTTGCAGATATGATAAAAGAAGCAAAAAGAGAAGTTCACTATGTAATAGTAAGTGAAGCGGGAGCATCAGTATATTCTGCATCAAAACTTGCAACAGAAGAATATCCAGACATAAATGTTTCAATAAGAGGAGCTATTTCAATTGCAAGAAGATTACAAGACCCACTTGCAGAACTTGTAAAAATAGACCCAAAAGCAATAGGAGTTGGACAATATCAACATGATGTGAATCAAAAAAGACTAGCTGAAAGTCTTACAGGCGTAGTAGAAGATAGCGTTAATAAAGTAGGGGTAGATGTAAACACAGCAACACCATCATTATTATCATATGTTTCAGGAATCAATAGTACAATAGCAAAAAATATTGTAAAATATAGAGATGAAAATGGAAAATTAAAAGAAAGAAAAGAACTTTTAAAAGTTCCAAAACTAGGGAAAGTAGCATTTGAACAATGCGCGGGATTTTTAAGAATTATAGATGGAAAAAATCCATTAGAAATAACTGCAGTTCACCCAGAAAGTTATGAAGCAACTGAAAAATTATTAAAATCATTAGGATTTGACAAAGAAGATTTACGAGATAGAGAAAAAACAGATGAATTGAGACAAAAACTAAAAACAGTTGATATAGCAAAAACAGCAAAAGAACTAGAAATAGGTGAGATGACATTAACAGATATAATTTCAGAATTAAGCAAACCAGGAAGAGACCCACGTGAAGATATGCCAAAACCAATATTACGCCAAGATGTTTTAAAATTAGAAGATTTAAAAGAGGGCATGATATTAACAGGAACAGTTAGAAATGTTATAGATTTTGGTGCTTTTGTAGATATTGGTGTTAAATATGATGGACTTGTACATATTTCAGAAATGAGTGATAAGTTTATTAAAAATCCTTCTGATTTGGTTTCAGTAGGGGATATTGTTAAAGTTAAAGTTATTAAAATTGATATGGAAAGAAAAAAAGTTGCATTATCTATGAAAGTGTAAAAATTGAAAAAAATTGGGTCAAAAAGGGGCGTCCCCTCTGACCCATTTTTAATAATTCTCTCTAATTTTCTCAATTTCATCATAATGATTTTTCAAAATATCCAAAAACAAATCATCTAATTTTGGATCAAACTGAGTACCTTTGCATCTCTCAAACTCAGAAATAACAACATCCATAGGTAAAGAATCTCTGTAACTTCTTTTAGAAGTCATAGCATCAAAAGTATCTGCTATTGCTGCGATTCTAGCCAAATAAGGAATATCTTCGCCTTTTAATTTTCCAGGATATCCAGTACCATCATATTTTTCATGATGATGTTTTACAATAGGAATAATATCTTGAAAGATTGTTGCAGAAGATAAAATATGTGCACCTATTGCAGGGTGATTTTTTATTTCTGAATATTCATCATCAGTAAGCTTTGACTCTTTTCTTAAAATTGCATCTGGAACACCAATTTTTCCAATATCATGGAATAATCCACCAACCTCTAAATCATGCAATTCTTTATCTGATAAGCCTAAATGTTTACCAATTAAAACAGAATATTGTGATACTCTATCAGAGTGACCTCTAGTATAAGTATCTTTTGCTTCAACTGTATATCTTAAAGTTTGAATTGTAGACAAATAAGCCTCTTCAAGCTTTTCATTAGTTTCAGACAATTGCTCATTAATTTTCTTAATTTCATTCATTTGGGCAATAGATTTAATTCCAGACTCTATTAATAAAAGAAGTTGATCAAATTTATCACTCTTTTCGCAATAACCTTGAATATCAAGTCTTCTAATTGTTTCTAGTGGTGGAGCTAAATCTTTATGACCAGTTAGCAATAATATATATAATTCTTTATTAAATTTTCTAATTTCCTCAACAACTTGGTCACCATGTATAGGTGTCATTATAAAGTCTAATAGCATTAAGTCATAGTGTTCTGCTTTAACTTTTTCTATTGCTTCCATTGGATCTGTAACACCTGTAAAGTCATATCCAGAACGTTTTAAAAATATAGAAAGTGAATCTACGATTCCTTCTTCATCATCTACTGCTATTATCTTATAATTGTTGTTTTCATTTACTACATTTTGTAATCCTTTTCTCATATGAACCTCCATTCCATCGGTTTGGCGATGGCATTTATTAAAGATTTCTATAATGCCATTATATTAATAAAAAATTCAAAAATCAAGTGTTTTTTATAAAAAGGGACAAAATTATAAAAAAACTGCTACTATGAGCAGTTTTTATAATGGTAAAATAATATTAAATGTAGTACCTTTATTTTCCTCTGTTTCAAAAGTAATATCACCATTAAAATGAGCCTTTATTGTAGAATAAGACATGTATAAACCTAGACCAGTTCCATTTTTACCTTTAGTTGTAATCATTTCTTTAAATAACTTATCTTGAACTTTTTGAGGTAAGCCAGAACCATAGTCTTTAATAGAAATAACTAAATTATTTTCTTGTTTCTCCAAAATTAAATCAATATTTTGTTGTGGTTTTCCATCATATGCCTGAATAGCATTTGAAATCATGTTGTTTATAACCTGTACCAAACTATTTATATCACCATGTATTTTAGTACTTTTTGGTGCTTTCATTTGAATATTCAAGTAAATAATAGCATTTTTTAGTTCATGTTTCATTAATATGTTTACTCTTTTTACTAATTCGTCTATATCAAAAGAAACGTTTTCTGTTTCAGAAAGTGTTACAGCTTGTCCTTTAACAGCAGTAATAATATCTGACATATATTCAGTATATTCTTTAATTTTCACTATCCATTCATTCATATCTTTTGCTATATCATGATGGTCTTGACTATTTACTTCAGGGTCATCTATTGAAGAATCATACTCTTTTACTAAATCTGATAGACCTTCAGCAGCACCAGAAATTGACATTATAGGTGTTTTTAAGTTATGTGCAATTCCACCTATTAATTGTCCAAGTGATGCAAGACGTTCTCTTTCCATTAATATGTCTTGATTATTTTTAATAGTTTCCATATCTTCGATGTGTTGTGTTATATCTTTGAAAAGTATTAATGTTCCTAAAGATGAACCTTCTGACAGAATTGAATTTATTTCTATATGGAAATGTCTTTCTATTTTTTTAATATATAAATCAAAAGATACTGTCTTATCAGAGTTTTTGACTTTTGGTAATGCATTTTTTATTTTTTTAAAGTTTAAATATAAATTATTTTCTTTTAAAAATGTTTCAAAATTTTGACCTCTTAATTCTTTTGAATCTTTTATATTAAATGCTTTTAAAAATGTTTTATTAAAGTCTGTTATATTTCCATCATCGTTTAGTACTATGTAACTGTCTGATATTCTATCAACGATTTTCTGGAGTGCTATTGGTGCAGCGCCTAAAAAGTTAAATTTAAAAATTGCTAAAGAGAAGAACAAGACAGTTAATGCAAATGTAATAGGAGTTATATAAATTGTCATTGGAATTATTTTAAATGTCCCTAAAAAATTAGCTATTATAGGTATTAATATTCCTATAAGTATTAGCATAGATTGCTTAGAGAAAAAACTAGCATTTTTAATGGAATATTTTAATAAATACCAAACTCCTAAAAATAGCAATAAATAAGAGTATATAGCATTTACAGTATGTAGAGGACCAGTTATTATTTCACTCATATTTGTTGAATAATATTTAAAAAATAAATGGTGAAAATCATTCGTCCATAAACCTATTAAAGAAATGGATGGAACTATTAATAATAACAAATTATATCTTTTAAATTTAATTTTTGTATTAGCAAAAATTTTCCCTGTAAAATATACACTAACAGGAAGTAGACAACCTCCAATATATGAAAAATATTCAAAATATACTGGAGAGATGTCGTATTTTTCAGCAAATAGTAACTGAAATAGCACAGAGATGTTTAAAATTAGTACTAAAAGTAAATTTACAATAAAAATGTTTTTAATTTGGCTTTTTGACTGACTCATAATGATATATATTAATAAAATAAATGTTATAGCAGCAGAAAAGCCAAGAATTGGTATATATATATCCATATTTTAATTCTCCTTTAATTTTACATTTAAATAACCTATATCTATTAAATATTTAAAATAGTTTCGTATATAATTTATATCAATATAAGGCCATTCAAAACCAATATTTTCTAAAAATTGTTTTGTAAAATCAGATTTAATTTTTATATTAGACTGATATATTAGTTTTTTTTCTGAATTAAAATCTCTAATTATACCTGATAGAATTTCAGTACTATTGTCATCTTCTAATAAATTATTAATTATAGTATTAAAATCTTCTGTAGAGACTATATTCACATCAATACCTATTTTACGTAACATATCATATAAATCTAATAATTGTACATGTTTTTCGTTGAAAACATGAAAAACAGTAAAGGCTGGATTGTAATGATTTGCAATATCAATTATTGCATCAGCACAACAGTCAATAGGTGTAAATTCAACATATCCTTCTTGCATATATTCTGGAATTGAACCAATTTGCAATAAAGATTTAATTCTATTAACAAATGCATTTTCATAATGGTTTTGTTGAAATTTTCCTTCTGAATATCTGCTTGTTAAGTTTCCCATTCTCAAAACATAAGCTTGTAATCCATCATTAATAGCTTCAAAGACTAATTTTTCTGCCAAAAATTTACTTTTTACATATAAATTTTCAAGATTTTGATTTATATAAAATTTAGTTTCATCATAGTCTATATCTTCACTAAAATCATTTTCAATAAACGAACCTTCAGCAAAATTGTTTCCAGATACACTAATAGTTGAAATATGCATTAGTCTACAATTAAATTTTTTACTAAAAGTAATTAAATTTTTAGTTCCACCAACATTTATATTTTCAAATTCTTCATAATTTCCAAAATGCTTTACTAGTGCTGCAGAATGTATAACAGTGGTAATTTCATTACCTAATCTAATATAATCATCATTAGAAAGTCCTAGATTATCTTTTGTAATATCACCCTCAACACAAATAATTCTATCATCAATTAAATAATTATAGTTATCATCAAAATAAAAATTTAAAGTATTTTTCAATCGCTCTTTAGCAGAAATATTATTTTTTGGTCTTATTAAACAATAAATTTTTCCAGTTGTATTTTTTATAAAGCTATCTAAAATATGTGAACCTAAAAATCCAGTAACACCAGTTAATAATACATTATTAATAGGAGTAAGTTTAACAGACTCACTGAATAAATTTTCTACAGTATTTCCTTTTAAAATTAAATCAAATTTTTTAAAATCCTCTTTAATGTTGCTAGCATTATATTCAGTATTTTTACATGAAACTATATAATTAGCCAAGTCTTTAACAGAAGGATATTTGAAAATATCACCATAAGTAACATTTATATTGTTTTTTAGAGCTTCAACCTCCAATTTCATTGCATTTATGGAATCTCCACCTAAATTAAAGAAATTATCATCAATACTGAAATCAGAAATATTTAATATATTTGCAAAAATATCATATAGTTTCTTCTCTAAATCTGATGATGGTAAAATAATATCTTTAGTACTATGTATTTCAAAGTTTTTAGGCAATAATTTTTTATTAACTTTTCCATTCTGATTTATAGGTAAAAAGTCTAGTTGCATAAAATAAGTAGGAATCATATACTTTGGAAGGTGATTACCTAAATATTTTTTTAAGTCTCCAAAGTCAATTCTTTTATCAGCAACTAAATAAGAACATATTGATTTTTGACTATGTACTGTATCAAAAATAGTATAAGCTTCTCTAATACCTTCATAAGAATTAATAACAGTAGTTATTTCACTTAATTCAACTCTAAAACCTCTAATTTTAATTTGATTATCAATTCTACCTAAAAATATTAAATGACCATTAGAATCCCATTTTACTAAATCACCTGTTTTATAAACTCTTGCATTTACAAGATTAGAGTATATAAACTTATCAGATGTCAATTTATCATTATTAAAATATCCTCTAGCAATACCATCTCCTCCGACCCATAGTTCACCAGGTAATCCTATTGGTTGTAAATTATTATCAGTTGAAACAACATAACCTGTTGAATTTGCAATTGGTCCTCCAATTGGTATTGAATCAGCGTATTTTTTATCAATTTGATAACAACATGAAAATGTAGTATTTTCTGTAGGACCATATCCATTAATAATTGTTAAGTTTGGATTTGCTAATTTAGCCATATTTATATGTTTTGGTGATAATACATCTCCTCCAGTTAATAAACATCTAATAGTCTTAAACATATGAGGATTGCTTTCACATAGTTGATTAAATAATGGAGCAGTTAACCATAAAACAGTAATTTTGTTTTTTAATATATATTCATGGAAAGTACTCTCATCTAATAAATCCTCTTTTTTTATGATATAAAGAGGTAAACCATTTAGAAATGCTCCCCATATTTCAAAAGTACATGCATCAAAAACAATTGAACCAGTTTGAAGTATTCTATCGTTTTCTAAAAATTTAATATAATTATTATTAATAATTAGCCTTGAAATACTTTTATTTTCAATCATTACACCTTTTGGATTTCCAGTACTTCCAGAAGTATACATTATATAAGCCAAATCATTACTATTTCTAGTCATAGATATATTATCTTTATAATTTGAATTATAAATGTTATTATTATCCAAATCAATATATATTGATTTTATAGGAAGATTAAAAGTATTTTGATTTTTAGATGTTAATAATAACTTTGATTTAGAGTCTTTAATTATATATTCAATTCTTTCTTCCGGATATGTAATATCAATAGGTAAATAAGCACATCTATTTTTTAAAATGGCTAATACCGCTATAATCATTTCAATAGACTTATCAAGCAAAATACATATTATATCTTCAGGAACAAATCCTTCAGCTTTTATAAAATTAGCTAATTGATTAGCTTTTTCATTTAATTCTTTATATGTTAATGATGTGTTTTCAAATACTAACGCAATATTATCAGGTGTTTTTTTAACTTGATCTTCAAATAATTCAATTACTGATTTATCATTTGGATAATCTACGGCAGTAGCATTAAACTCATACAATATCCTATTCTTTTCCTCATCAGATATTATAGAAATATCTTTAATCAAAATATCATCATTTTCACAAATAACATTTAAAGTATTAATAAAATGCTCAAATAATCTATTAATAGTATCCTCTTTAAACAAATCAGTACGATACTCCAAATTAACAACCCTAGTATCAGGCTCAATTTCAATTGACAAATTAAATTTAGAAATACCAGAAGCGGATTTAATAATTTCTACAGATTCGTCACCTAAAGTCAATTTGTTACTATTAGCATTTTGATAAGCAAACATTACATCAAACAAAGGATTATTAGTGCTATCACTTGGAATATCCAAGTTCTTAACTAATAAATTATAAGGATAATTTTGATATTCCAAATCACTTAAGACCTGTTGTTTAATAGCATCTAAAAACTCAGCAAACTTTTTACTAGAATCAATTTTGCCATCAACAGCAATATTATTAACAAACATTCCAATTATATGTTGTAATTGATTATTATTTCTACCAGAAACAGGACTTCCAACAATAATTTCTTCTTGACCAGTATATTTATATAAAAGTACAAATAATGCTGATAAAAAGAACATATATGGAGATACACCAAATTTCTTAGCTGAAACAATATATTTATCAAAATCTTTTTCAGATATTTGTTTAGAAATAGTGTTACCATTATATGACCTTGAAGAAGGAACACTAAAGTCGTAAGGCAAGTTTATAGCAGGAATTTCTGAATCTTTAAATTTAGATAGCCAGTAATTTTCAGCATCTTTAACCATATCACTTTCTAAAAAATTATTTTCCCATACAGAAAAATCTTTATATTCAATATCTAAATTGTCAATGTTCTCGCCATTGTATAACTTACAAAATTCATTTATTAATATTTCTAAAGAAGAACCATCCATTATTATGTGATGAGATTCTAGTAATAATAAAGTTTTTCCATTATCTAAATAGTGAAGATCAACTCTTAATAAAGGAGCATTTTCCAAATTAAATGCTTTTGGAAAAGTATTTATTAAAGTGTTAATTTCAGTTGATTTGTTTTCAAAAGTATTAATTTTAAAATTAACAGATTTATTTATTTTTTGCATAATTGAATCATTAACCATCAAAAATGATGTTCTAAAACTACTTTGTTTTTTAATAATTTCTTTAAAGCATTTTTCAACTTTTTCTTTATCCAAAATTGAATTAACTAAAATTGCGCCAGGTACATTATAAACTATATTTTCATCACCTATCATTTTAGACGCATAATAAATTCTCTTTTGAGCAGAAGATAATGGATAAAATTCTGCTTCTTCAGCTGGTAATATTTTAAAAGAACTTTTATCTGTATTTGATAAACCAGAAATATAATCAGATAAATTCATAATTATATTTTTATCTAAAATATCTTTTACAGTTACTTCTACATTTAATTCCTTACTAATAGTCTCAGAAATATTAATTGCAGTCAAAGAATCTCCACCTAATTCAAAGAAAGAGTCAGACATACTAACATTATTAACATGTAAAAATTTCTCATAAATTTCTAATAAATGTTTATCTATCTCATTTCTAGGTTTTATCATCTCAACGCCAGTTTGAGCATTTTGTGGTAAAGGTAATGCTTTGAAATCAGTTTTGCCATTTATATTAATTGGAACTTTATCAATTTCAATAAAATACTGAGGTACCATGTATGCAGGTAGATGTTTATTTAACAAAATTCTTAAAGCAGAAATATTTAAAGGACCATTTTTAATATAATAAGCACATAAAAGTTCTCTATCAAATTCATCAACTTTTTTAGTAACTATACAAGTATCTATATTAGAATATTTTAGTATTTTTTCTTCTATTTCTCCAAGTTCAACTCTAAAACCTCTAATCTTTACTTGAGTATCAATTCTTCCCATATATTCTAAATGACCATCTTTATGCATTATAGCAGTATCACCAGAACGATAAATTAATTTGTCACTATATTCAGGAATTTTTATTAATTTAGTTTTATTTAAATCTTCTCTATTTAGATATCCTTTAAAAACACCTTCACCAAGTACACACATTTCACCCATTGTACCAAATGGAAGTAACTTTAAATTCTTGTCTACAACAATTACATGTAAAGTTGGTATTGGAACACCAATATTAGAAGATGATGATTCCAAATCTGATTCTGATAATTCTTTAAATGTAACATGCACAGTAGTTTCTGTTATACCATACATATTTATTAATTTAGTTTCAGGATATTTTAAATACCAACCTTTTATTAAATTTGGTTTTAAAGCTTCTCCACCAAATACAATATAACGAACAGATAAATCAGTATCTTCTTTTTCTAATTCTACTTTTAATAATTTATAAAAATATGTTGGAGTCTGGTTAAGTACAGTTACATGTTCTTTTCTCATAAGATTTAAAAATAACTCAGGATCTTGGGCAACTTCATCTGAAACTAATACTAATTTTCCTCCAAACAATAAAGCTCCATACATTTCCCAAACAGAAAAGTCAAATGCAACAGAATGGAACATAGTCCATGCATCATTTTCGCTAAAATCAAATAAAAATTTATTATTTTTAAATAATCTTACAACATTTCTATGGCAAAGCATTGCACCCTTAGGCTTTCCAGTAGAACCTGAAGTATAAATAATATAGATTAAATCTTCAGGTGAAATTTTTAAACCTAAATTAGTTGTTTCATAACTGTAAATATTATCATTATTCAAATTAATATCAATTTTAGGCAAATTAATTTCCATATCAGTTAAAGAATCTTCAGTACCAAGTAATAATTTAGCATTACTATCACTCAACATGAAATCAACTCTATCTTGAGGATATTGCATATTAATTGGCAAATAGCAACAACCAGACTTGATAATTGCTAAAATTCCAATTATCATTTCTAGTCTTTTGTTTAATCTAAGACCAATAACAGTACCAGGTTTAATATCTTGATTTATTAAATATCTCGCTAAACTATTAGCTTTTTCATTTAATTCCTTATAAGTCAACTTTTCATCTTCAAAAACTACTGCAATATTATCAGGAGTTTTTTCAACCTGCTCCTCAAACAAATCAACAATAGTTTTATCCTTAGGATAATCAACCTTTGTATTATTAAACACATTCAAAATTTTATCTTTTTCCTCAGGAGTAACGATTTCAATATCACTAGAACCAATATCATTATCATTTAAAACTTGATTAATCATATTAATAATACGATTATGAACATCTGTAACATCCTCAGCAGAATATTTATCAATCAAATAATCATAATTAATAATCAAATCACCAGTATCATTAATATCATAAATATGAATATTAAAATCATTTGCACAGTAATTATTAAAAGTCCAATTTGTTTTATAATTTCCAAACTTTTCATCAATAGCCTTAGTAACTTGATAAGAAATAATTATATTATATAAATTTGGTACATTTTCATTTTTAGCTCTTAAATCCTCCAAAACTGAATTATAAGAATATTTTTGATGTCTCAAAATTCCCATCATTTTTGTAGCAAAGTTACTTGCTAAATTTTTAAAAGTACCATCATTCAAATTATTTACCCTAACAGGTACAGTATTAACAAACATACCAGTAGTATGCTTTTCTTTAAAATTAGACCTATTTAAAATAGGAGTACCAATTACAAAATCATCTATGTTAGAAACTCTACCAATGTAAATTGAGAAAATTGCCATAAAAAAGTTAAATATAGAAATATTATTTTCTCTACAAAAATCATTAATTTTAGATAGAAGTTCCTTATTAATTTCAAAACTTAATCTTTTTGCATTATAAGACAAATCTTTTATGCTATTATTTAAACTTGGAATAGTTGCTTGCTCTGGAATTGTCTCAAAAATTTCATTCCAATAAGATTTATCATTTTCAAACTTTTTACTAGATTTATATTCTTTTTCAGAATTAATATAATCTACATATGAAAAAGTTTCTTGAGTTATTTCTTCATTATTTTTTAAAACATTGTAATTTCTTAAGATTTCTTGAATTACCAAACCAAGAGCCCATGAATCAGCAATTAAGTGATTAACAGTCAAAATAATAGACGCAAAATGACCTTCTGAAATTGCAAGTTTAAATTTAAATAAATCAGAATCAATAACATCAAATTTGTATTTAGCTTCTTCTTTTTCAACTCTTTCAATTTCAGACTCATCATCAATATATTCAACATCAATGTTAAAATCTTTATAATCTGCAATATATTGTTTTGCAATATTATTTTCTAAAACCACATGGATTCTAAAACTATCATTTTGTTTTACAACATTTTTAATAGCTTGTTTTAATAAATTTTCAGCAATATCTCCAAAAACGGTACCAGAAGTACAAATATTATTTACAGTTGTTCCACTATAAAATTGTTCTGTGTACCAAATTGATTTTTGTGGATTTGTTAATTCAAAAAGTTCCTTATTTTCCATATAAATTACCCCTTTAAAAACACGTTTTAAATCAATTGCATTATACTATTAAAATATATAATTTGCAAGCTTTTGACATAGTTATTTTATATAAAATATTTTTCGACAAAAAACGACACAAAAAACTACAAACAAAACAGTTTAATAAAACAAAAACAGCACATAATAAAAAAGTAGGAGGAAAGCAATGTCAAAAAAAAATAAGAAACAAAACAAAATAAAAAAAATACTATTAACAATAATAATATCAAGCATCATAACCATGATTTCCATATATTTATACTATACATACCAAAACATAGAAATATATGACCCCAATTATGAAACACAAAGAACAATATCCACAGTAAATGAACAAACTGTGGAAAACACAATAGAAAATAGCAAAACTGTGTCAGATATTTTAGAAGAAACAATGAAAAGTGTAGTAGGAATTTCAAAATTAAAAAACAATGGCTCATCAATATTTTCAAGCAGTGATGAATATTCCTTAGGATTTGGAACTGGAGTAATAGTAACAGAAAATGGATACATCTTAAGCAATGAACATGTTACAGGAGGAAAATTAAGTACATGTTATATAACTTTAGAAGATGGAAAAAAATATGAAGGCACTGTAGTTTGGAGTGATTCAGATTTAGATTTATCAATAACAAAAATAGATGCTAAAAATCTAAAATACGTAAACTTAGGAGATTCAAGTAAAATAAAAATTGGAGAAACAGTTTATGCAATAGGAAACCCTATAGGATTTGAATTCAGAAGAACAGTAACATCAGGAATTATAAGTAGTAAAAACAGAACAATAAAATTAGAAGAAGAAACAAAAGTATCATATATGACAGACCTAATACAAACAGATGCAACAATAAATCCAGGAAATAGTGGAGGACCTCTAATCTATCCAAATGGAGAAGTAATACGGAATAAACACTGTAAAAATATCATCAGCAGAGGGAATAGGATTTGCTGTTCCAATTAATGTAGTTAAAACAGTAATTGATAGTTTTAAAACCAATAATTCATATGAACAAGCAACAATGGGAGTATATTCATATGATAAAGAAGTTATACCATATTTAAATAGTAACATAAGTTTTAATAAAGGAATATATGTAGCTGAAATAGTAAAAAATGGACCTGCATCTAAAACAGATTTAAAAGAGGGAGATATAATTGTTTCAATTGACGGAAAAGAATTAAATACAATGAATGATTTAAGAGAATATATTTATAGCAAAAAGCCAAATGATGTTGTTTACGTGCAAATTTCTAGAGGTAAAATAAATAAAACAATAGAAGTTACTTTGCGGGAGAAAGTGAAATAGATGTTAGAGATTAGAGGTTAGAGGTTAGATGTTAGAAATCAGAGGCTAGACTTTCAAGCTCCAACCTCCAACTTCCAACTTCCAACCTCTTTCAAATTATACTTTCTTACATAATCCTTACTCTCAGAATTATTCATAAAAACAGCAGAACGATTTTGTTTCAAAAACTCAATAATATTATAAACATCGATCCAAATCTCATTATTTCCCTCAACCTGAGACTCATCAAAAATAAGTTGCATACCAAAATGCAAATGAGGAACATTAATATTATTAACATTCTCTTTTATACTATAACCAGTCATACCAAGATAACCAATAACATCACCAGCCGTAACAGTTGAACCTTCTGCGAGACCAGTAGCATAAGGATGACCTTTTCTCAAATGAGCATAATAATAATACCTTTTACCATCAAAACTTCTAATACCAATACGCCAACCACCATATTGATTCCAACCCAAATGCTCAATAGTACCAGACTCAACAGCAATAATAGGAGTGCCAATACTACCCATTAAATCATTACCCAAATGAGTACGTTTAAAACCATATGACCTTGAAGCACCAAAATCATCATAATGACTAAAAGCATAATTTTTAGCAATAGGCAAAAATGCCTTTATACCATATTTATCTTGAAAACAAGTTGTTCCATCTTCATTTTCAGTTTCTATGGAATAATTACCAATAAAACCACTTAAAACAGCAGAATATGCTTCATAGTAATAACTATAATATTTCATATTTTTAGTGATATCTTCCATTGATTTACCACTATTTAATTGTTCAATTAATTTATTAAAATCATTTTGATTAAACTTCTTAAAATTTCCACCATTTTTACAAGCAAGATATGCTAACAGTTCTATCCAATTATATTTGATATCTGAATCAGAATTATGAGATTCTATATCTAATTTAGCTGTTTTAGATAATGCGTCAGATGTTATTTTAAAATCCACCCATTTTATATAATCTTTATTTTCATCCAAATTAATATTACTTGATTTATTCCAAAATATTAGAGAATTAGTTTCTATTGACATAGATATTAAAATAAAGCTCGAAATTAATGCAATAATAAGAAAAATAAAGATTATAGAAAATACTATTTTTTTGTTTATTTTGAAAGATTTTATTATCAATTAGAACACCCCGTATAAATATATTTAAGTATTCTATAAATTATGCAAATATAAATTTTTAAGCAATTACCATATAAAATTTAAGAAAGTATGGTATAATTAATAAAGTAAAAAATAATGAAAGGAAAAATTAACAATGAAAGTTCTAATAATATCAGACATCCACGGCTCAGGATACTATGCCAAAAAAATAAAAGAAATAAATGAAAAGGAGCAACCAGACAAAATAATAGTACTTGGTGACATATACTATCATGGCCCAAGAAATGAATTAAGCCAAGAATATGAACCAATGAAAGTTGCAGAAGTATTAAACTCATTAAAAGATAAACTATTAGTAATTAAAGGAAATTGTGATGCAGAAGTAGATGAAATGATATCAGAATTTAAATTCCAAGACAATATATTAACAGAAATAAACGGAAAAAAATTCTATTTCACACATGGACACAAATACAACATAGAAAAAATACCTTATGAAGATTTTGATATAATGATATATGGACATATTCACCAAGGATTTATACAAGAAAAAGAAGGATACATTTTCGCAAATCCAGGATCAATATCACTTCCAAAATGCAATACAGAACACAGCTATATCATATTAGAAGAAAATAAAATCATACTAAAAAGAGTTGATGGAGAAGTTTTGCAAGAATACCAATTTTAATTGACATTAAACACAAAAAGTGATATTAATAATTAGAAAAAATAAGAGAGGAGAAATAAAAAATGAAAAATGAACTAATTATAAAAAAATGCAAAACATGTGGAGCAATGGTAAAAGTATTAAAAGACTGCACATGTGAAAATTGTGGAATAAAATGCTGTGGAGAAGAAATGGAAATATTAGTACCAAACTCAGTAGAAGCGGCAGTAGAAAAACATGTACCAACATATGAAAAAGTAGAAGATGAAATATTTGTAAAAGTAAATCATGTAATGGAAAAAGAACACTATATTGAATGGGTAGCACTTGTAAAAGACAACAAAGAATATACAGTAAATCTATATCCAGAACAAAATGCAGAATGCAGATTCAAATATATACCAGGTTCTACAATTTATGCATATTGCAATAAACATGGATTATGGAAAAAAGATGTAGATTAAAAAAAAAGTGGCTATTTTAAAATAAATCAGCTCAAAATAGCTGATTTATTTTTTTATATTTCACAACAAAATAATTAATATCCAAATAACTAACATCCTCAGGCAAAAAATCCTTCAAAGGACGTAATTTATCAAACCCAAGTTTATCAATTGCATCATAAATTAAACCTTCAAACTGAGTATGAACATCTTTTTCTAAATCAATATCCATCCCAAGCTCAAAACACTTAACAAGATGGCCTTCAATAGTCGTCCTTTTCAAACCACGAAGACTTGCAATCTCATCAATAGATTTACCATCTTTATATAAATTATAAGAAACAATTCGAGTATCTTCTTTAACTTTAGAAGGAGCATTTTGGGGTTCAATATTATAAAAAAGTGAATCTAAAGCAGAAGATTCTCTAGAGATTTTATGCTTTCTTTCTGGAACTTCAATATTATTTTCTACAACATACTTATTAATAGTTTCTATAAAAATGCCACCATATTTTTCTAACTTATTAACACCAACACCACTTATTTCAAGCATACCTTCCACATTTATTGGAAAATATGTGGACATTTCTTTTAAAGAAACATCTGTAAACACAATAAATGGAGGAATGTGATTAATTTCAGCAATTTCTTTTCTAAGATTTCGTAAAATTTCGAATAAATCGCTATCATAATTAAGCTCTTCTTTTGAATTAGCGACAAGATTTTTAGGAGCAATTTTTTCAATTCTTCTCTTGATAAAAACTTGCTTATCATTAAACAAAATATCATCAGCAGATTTATCTAAAACCAAAACAGGATATTTATCACCAACAGATTTAATATACCCTTCAGTGATTAAAAAATAGATCAAATCTTTTATTGTATCTTTTGTATATTCACTCATAATTCCATAAGTTGATAAGGTATCAAAACCAAATGATTTTATTTTTGAAGATTTTGAACCCTTTAAAACATCAGTAACTAAGCCTGAACCAAATCTTTGATTCATTCTTTTAATACATGATAATATTTTTTTAGAGTCAGTAGTTATATCCGTAGTTTCTATTTCAGACAAACAATTGCTACAATTATTACAATTATCAAATGCTGGAGTTTCGTCAAAATATTCTAAAATATATTTTCTAAGACATTTATCTGTATTGCAATAATCTATAATATCATTCAATTTATCATATTCAATTTTATGATTAGAATCAGAAGAAGTCTGTTCTATTAAAAATTTATTTGTAACAATATCAGCTCTACTAAAAAGCAAAATACATTTAGAACTATCACCATCACGCCCAGCACGACCAGCCTCTTGATAATAGCTCTCTAAATCTTTTGGCATATTGTAATGAATTACATACCTAATATTAGATTTATCAATTCCCATACCAAATGCATTTGTAGCTACCATTATTTGAGTTCTATCATATGTAAAATCTTCTTGCGACTTTGTCCTAGCACTTTCACTCATTCCACCATGATATTTTGAAACATTGTAACCTAGACTAAGTAATCCTTCATATAAATTATCAACAGTTTTTCTAGTTAAACAATAAATTATACCTGAATCTTTCGAATTTTTTTCTAGGAAATCTACAATAAAATCTTTTTTATTTTCCGGAATTTCAACAGAAAAACTCAAATTTTTTCTATCAAAACCTGTTGTCAAAGTAAAAGGACTAGATAAATGTAACAAATTTATAATATCATCCTTTACAATTTGTGTAGCAGTAGCTGTAAATGCCGAAACAATAGGACGTTTCCTTATATTTAAAATAACATTAGCAATTTCTCTATAACTAGGTCTAAAATCATGCCCCCATTGAGAAACGCAGTGGGCTTCATCTATTGTAATCATTGAAATATCCAATTTATTTAAAAGATTTATAAAAGTATCTGAATTTAATCTTTCAGGTGCCACATAAATAATTTTATAAACATTATATAAAATATTTTCGATTGTTTGTGAATACTCTGAATCTGTAAGAGTACTATTTATATATGTAGCTGGAATACCAATTTCATTTAAGCCATCAACTTGGTCTTTCATAAGTGAAATAAGAGGAGAAATTACAATTGTTACACCAGGCAAAATCATTGCAGGAATTTGATAACATATTGATTTTCCAGCACCTGTAGGCATTATACCTAAACAGTCTTCTCCATTTAAGATATGATTTATTATCTGGTCCTGACCAGGCCTAAAATTTTCATATCCAAAATATTTTTTTAATAATTCCTTTGAGTTGTTCATTTATAACCTTCTTTCATTAATGTATAATTATAGCGATTTATAATATTTCCCATGCCACAAATCTTGTTCTCTTAAAATTTTATCAAACCCATTTAACACCCACTTTTTATGCAAATTCCACTCAGGAGCAACAAGCAAGTCTTTAGGGCTATCACCTGAAATTCTGTGAATTACAACATCAGGAGAAATATGAGTAACAATATATGTAAGAGCATCCAAATAATATTCAAGAGAAATAGGCTCATACTCACCTTTAAAATACATATCAGCCAAAACAGTATTTTTAATAACATAAGTAGAATGAATCTTAATACCTTGAATATTGTGCATATTTACAAAAGCAACAGTATTTTTAACATCATCAAAATCTTCCCCAGGAAGTCCAACCATAATATGTGTTACAACATCGATATTATATTTATTCAAAAGCTCCACAGCTTTAGTAAATTGACTACTAGTATAACCTCTATTAATCAAACGACCTGTACTATCATTAGAAGTCTGCAAACCTAACTCAACACAAACATAATATTTTTCAGTGTATGATTTTAATAATTTAACAATATCTTCATTTATGCAATCTGGACGTGTTGCTACTTCTAAACCAACAATTCTATCATCAATTAAAGCAGCATCATATTTAGCTTTTAAATTTTCTAAAGAATCATATGTATTAGTAAAATTTTGAAAATAAGCTATAAATTTATTGGCGCGTTCTACTTTATAACTATCAAAGTAATTTATAACTTGATTTTTTATTTTATCAATTGAATTATCTCCATTAGCACATGAAATAAGTTCTCCAGAACCTTTTTCACTACAAAAAATGCATCCGCCTGTTCCACATGTTCCATCCCTATTTGGACAAGTAAATCCACCATCAATACATATTTTTAGAGTTCTTTCTCCAAACTTTTCTTTTAAATATTTGTTTAAATGTTTATATCTTTCTTCATTTTCCATAATGTAATTAGTATAACAGAGAATAAAGCAAATATCAAATTAAATATTTATAAAAAACTTTAAAAATTTTTTTTTAGTGATATAATATAGCAAATATAAATAAAATAGAAACAAGAGGAGAGAAAAAAGATGGAAGAATGTAAAATAAAAAATCTATATAATTTAGAAGAAACAATAGCAACAAAAATATTTGAAGGAGCAACATATCCATGGGAAGTATTACCTAAAATAGGAGACTTCATAATAGAGCTAGGAAATACTTTAAGCAAAGAAGAATATGACAAAGTAGGAGAAGATGTTTGGATAGCAAAATCAGCAACAGTAGCACCAACTGCATATATAAAAGGACCAGCAATAATAGGAAAAAATGCAGAAATAAGACATTGTGCATTTATAAGAGGAAAAGCAATAGTAGGAGAAGGAGCAGTTGTTGGAAATTCAACTGAACTAAAAAATGTAATCTTATTTAATAAAGTACAAGTGCCACACTATAATTATGTAGGAGATTCAATATTAGGATATAAATCACACATGGGAGCAGGTTCAATAACATCAAATGTAAAATCAGATAAAAAATTAGTAGTTGTAAAAAATGATACAGAAAAAATAGAAACAGGACTAAAAAAATTCGGAGCAATGCTTGGAGATGAAGTAGAAGTAGGTTGCGGTTCTGTTTTAAACCCAGGAACTGTTATAGGGAAAAATTCAAACATTTATCCACTATCATCAGTAAGAAAAGTTGTTCCAGCGAATAGTATATATAAAAATCAAAATGAAATTGTAGAAAAATTTTAAAGTATAATATAAATAAAATGTATCTGGGTCAAAAAAGGGCGTCCCTTTTGACCCATTTTTATGCTTTAATCAAAAAAGTCATGTTTATTTTCCAAATCTTTTTTCAAATAAACAGACAAATTATTATTACAATCACAAGTAGCCAAATAAATATCATCAACATTTTGAATCCCCTGAGAAACAAGCTGTTTTTCAAGCCATAATTCATCATTACCAGTATGATACAAATTTTCTTTCAAAACAATACCATCTAAAACAACATTAACAACAACTCTATCAACAGGAACAGAAATATTCATATCAGAAGGAGTTGCAGGCCTCTTTTCAGCTTTAGGCAAAAAGCTAATCTTTCCATTAGGTTCCAAAATGGCAGTTTGAATATCACTTAAATTAAAATATCCACTAGTTCTACATTGCATTAAAAATTCAGTTATATCTAATTTTGCCTTTTTTAAATTATTTCTATAAATCTCACCATTATCCAATAAAATTAAAGAAGGACCAGTAAGAAATCTATTTACTTTCAAAGATTTATATGAAACAAAAGATATAACGACAGAAGCCAAAGCATAAATAATCATTGCAAGTAGTGGTTGCATAAAATCATTTTCAAGAGCAGTAGACATTTCGGCAGCAATAGAACCAATTGTGATTCCAATAATATAATCAAACATACTAAGTTGAGACATTTCTTTATTTCCCATTATCTTTGTTAAAATAAATAAAGCAAGTAAAGAGCCAAGTGAAAGCCACACAATTTTTAGTAAATCCATAAAATCACCTTTATACAAATGTTTTATAGATTATAGGCAAAAAATTGATAATTATTCATAAATATGATGAAACATAATTAAAAATAAAAGCAGTAATATAGAATAAAAAAATATTACTGCTTTTTGAATACAAACAAAAACAATTCAGAAATAGTAAATTTAATTATAATTATTATATCACCATATAAAAGTCGAAATCCATCGAAATATGAGTATTATTAAAAAATATTTTAATTTTATAAAAACAAAAGTCGAATAAAAAAGAAATATGTCAAAATATAACATTTTTATGTCAAAAATTGCGATGAAAAATCCTTGCAAACTACTGAAATTAGTAGTAATATATAACATGTTGCAATAAAATACTAAAGAAAAGGAGGACTTTTGTTGAAAACATTTTTTGGAGGCACATTTATTGAGAAAGAGAAACTTGAAGAAGCAGGAATAAACCATCCAATAAAATTAGAATACTATAAAGAAATAAACGAAGATGATATAGGCTCTGGTAAAGAAAAATATGGAATACATATAGTAAAAACAGAATACATACCAGATAATTTAAAAATTGAAACCAAAAGTATAAAATATGTAACAAATGATGAATTAGAAGAAAATAAAATTTTAAATATTTTTAAGGAAAATCAAGTAACTCCGATTAATTCTGAAGAAGTCATATTAGACTTATTTAGAAGCAAATTTTAACAAAAAGAGAATAGGAATTCTCTTTTTTTATTGAAAAAAACTTGCAAAATATTAAAAAGTAGTCTAGAATACTAAGAGTATAGAAGAAAAAAACTAAGGAGGATTTATGTCAGACAAATTAATAATAGTAGAATCACCTGCAAAGGCAAATACAATAAAAAAATTCCTAGGAGGAAACACAAAAGTTGTGGCCTCAATGGGACATATAAGAGATTTACCAAAATCAAAATTAGGTGTAGACATAGAACACGATTTTGAACCTGAATATATAAACATTAGAGGAAAAGGAGATTTAATAAAATCTTTAAAAGCTGACAGTAAAAAAGCAAAAAAAGTATATCTAGCAACTGACCCTGACCGTGAGGGTGAAGCGATAGCATGGCACCTATCAAAAATACTAGAAGAAGACAAAGACAAAATAACAAGAGTAACTTTTAATGAAATAACAAAATCTGCAGTTCAAAAAGCAATAAAAGAACCAAGAAACATTGATATGGATACTGTTGATGCACAACAAGCCAGAAGAGTTTTAGACAGAATAGTAGGTTACAAAATAAGTCCATTATTATGGAAAAAAGTAAAAAGAGGACTGTCAGCAGGAAGAGTGCAATCAGTAGCAGTAAAATTAATAGTTGACAGAGAAAATGAAATAGAAAACTTTATTCCACAAGAATATTGGAATATATATGCAAATTTAAAAGATGAAAAATCCAAAAAAGAATTTGAAGCTAGATTTTTTGGAAAAGATGGAAAGAAACAAGAAATCAATTCAAAAGAACAAGTAGATGAAATATTAAAAAATATAAAAAATGCAAAATACATTGTTTCAGAAATCAAAAAAGGTGAAAAAAAGAGAAATCCAGCACCACCATTTACAACAAGTACAATGCAACAAGAAGCATCAAGAAAACTAGGATTTACATTAAAGAAAACAATGCAATTGGCACAAACCTTATATGAAGGTGTAAAAATATCTGACAAAGGAACAGTAGGACTAATAACATATATGAGAACAGACTCAACAAGAATATCAGAAGAAGCAAGAGCTGCTGCAAAAACACATATAGTATCAACATATGGAGAAGAATATTACGAAAACAGATATTACAAAACAAGTAAAGATGCCCAAGATGCACACGAAGGTATAAGACCAACATACTCAGACATCGAGCCAGAAGATGTAAAAAATGACTTAACAAAAGACCAATACAAATTATATAAATTAATATATAACAGATTTATGGCAAGTCAAATGAAACCAGCAGTTTATGACACAATGTCAGTTAATATAAAAGCAAACGATTATGATTTCAAAGCAAATGGACAAAACTTAAAGTTCAAAGGATTTATGATTTTATATGTAGAAGGAACAGATGAAAAAGAAGAACAAGAAGCAGGAATGTTGCCAGAACTACAAGAAAATCAAGAAGTAAAATTAATCAAAATAAATCCAAAACAAAGCTTTACAGAGCCACCAGCAAGATATACAGAAGCAAGCTTAGTAAAAGCCTTAGAAGAAAAAGGAATAGGAAGACCAAGTACATATTCACCAACAATTACAACAATTTTAGAAAGAAGATACATAGAAAAAGAACAAAAACAATTAGTACCAACAGAGTTAGGAAAAATAGTAAACAAACTACTTACAGAAAACTTTACAGACATAATAAATGTAGAATTTACAGCCAAAATTGAAAATGAGTTTGATGAAATAGCAGAAGGAAAAGAACCATGGAAACAAATGATTAGAGAGTTTTATGGACCATTTGAAAAAGAACTTGAAAAAGTTGAAAAAGACTTAGAACATGTTGAACTAGTTGATGAAGTATCTGATGTACAATGTGAAAAATGTGGAAGAATGATGGTCTACAAATATGGAAAATACGGGAAATTTTTAGCATGCCCAGGATTTCCGGAATGCAGAAATGTAAAACCAATTATAGAAACAATAGAAGTACCTTGTCCAAAATGTGGTGCAACAGTTCAAGTTAGAAAAACAAAAAGAAAAAGAAAATATTACATTTGCGAAAATAATCCAGAATCTTGTGATTATATCTCTTGGGATAAACCAAAACTAGGAGAAAAATGGAATCCAGAAGAAGCTGAAGATGTAAGAAAAGAAACAGCAAAAAGAACAAAAAAAGTAGCAACAAAGAAAACAACTAAAAAGAAATCTAGTAAAAAAACAACAACTAAAAAAAGTAAATAAAAAAAAGGGATTATGGGGCCACCACTCCAAATCCCTCTTAAAAGTATAGAATTAAGGTATAGGGCCGCGGAAATTAGCAAAAAAACTATTGACAATATTAATAAATTTTGGTATCATATTAATTGCTTTTGAATATAATTAATTAAGAAAGATGCGGGAATAGCTCAGTTGATAGAGCGCTGCCTTGCCAAGGCAGAGGTCGCGGGTTTGAGCCCCGTTTCCCGCTCCAAAAAATTTTAAAAAAATAAATGGCGCCTTAGCCAAGCGGTAAGGCACGAGTCTGCAAAACTCTGATGATCGGTCCGACTCCGATAGGCGCC
Organism: uncultured Clostridium sp.; assembly: GCA_945877035.1. Classification (GTDB taxonomy): domain Bacteria; phylum Bacillota; class Clostridia; order TANB77; family CAG-508; genus CAG-269. The sequence goes on from CAMCQH010000010.1 coordinate 39,786, forward strand.
TCCAAATCAAAAACGAGAAAATGTTGAAGAAACAATATTTTCTCGCTTTTTATTATTTTTTAGTTTTGCACTCATCAATAATTTTGTCAAAATCCGAAATATACTTTTTATCTTGTTCAATTCTAAATTTTTCGAACTCATTTTCAGCAAATTCCTTTGCTTCTTCAGCAGAAATAGTACCTTTATTTTCTAAAACTTCATATTTGTTAGTTTTTAGCATTGTATTTAATTCATCCACCCAGTCTTTCATTTTCATAGGTATTTGTCTTTTTGCACGGTTCTCAGCAATATCTAAATACATATTTACAATATCTTGTAAAAATTCTAATTCTTTTTCTGTTAAATAGTTTTTAGCAATACTAACATCACTTTTTAGTATTTTGCCATCTGGAGAATGTTTCCAAGAAGTTAGCCCCATATGATCTTTTTTACTACTAGCTCTATGATAAATAATTTCAGCAGCAGTTTCATTTGTAATAGCATAATGAAATTTATTTTGAATAGTAGCATAAAAATCTTTAGCAATATCAGAATTTTTATTATAATCAATACTACATTCAGCAAATATATCAGTTACTTTTTGGTAAAATCTTCTTTCGCTTGTCCTAATTTCTTTTATAATTTCTAGTAATTCATCAAAATAATCTTTCCCGTATTTATTAGGATTTTTTAATTTTTCTTTATTTATACTATATCCTTTTATAATATATGATTTTAAGACTTCTGTTGCCCATTGCCTAAATTTTGTGGCTTTTTTCGAATTCGTTCTATATCCTACAGCTATTATTAGGTCTAAATTATAATAGTCAATATTTCTTCTAACACTTCTGTTACCTTCATTTTGAACTGTAAGGAAATTCCTTATAGTTGCATTTTTATTTAATTCGCCTTCATTATATATATTCTTTATATGTTCGCTTATAGTCATTTTATTTTTTTCAAATAATTCAGCAATTTTATTAAGAGGTAGCCAAATTGTTTCATCATATAAAAAAGCTTCTATTTCTACTTTATCATTTTCATCTTCATAAATAATTAAATCACCTTTTGTTAATTCATTCACTAAAATCATCTCCTTTATAAAACTTTTGTTTGATTATATCAAAAAATATTAAAGAAAGCAATACATTTTAAATTTTTTCTAACATTCAAGCATAAAACTTTACAGAATAAAAATAATATTATAAAATACAAATGTAAATAAATTTTATACGAGGAGAAAAATATGAAAGAATTAGACAAAATTGCAATGGAACAAGCAATAGAAGAATCAAAAATTAACCTAAAAAGTAACTTTAAAAATGGAGGCCCATTTGGAGCAGCAATAGTAAAAGACGGAGAAATTATTAGCACAGCACATAATACAGTTCTAGAGTCAAAAGATGCAACAGCACATGCTGAAATAAATGCAATTAGAAAAGCATCACAAAAACTAAACACACATGATTTATCACGGATGCATATTATACACAAGTGCTGAACCTTGTCCAATGTGCTTATCAGCAATTATTTGGGCAAATATAAAAGAAATTTACTACGCAAATACCAAAAAAGATGCAGATGATATTGGCTTTAGAGATGATATGATTTATGAATATATCAAAGGAAATAACAAAGAAGTACTAAACCTACATCATATTGAAAGTGAAGAAGCACTAGAAGTATTTAAAAAATTTAAAGAAATGGATGATAAAAAATTATATTAATAAAATAAGGTGAGAACATGGAAAAAATAAACAAAGCAAAAATCATAAAACTAATAGCACTAATTTTAGTAATAGCAATATTAACGATAGCAACAATATACATGATACCAATAATGAAAGAAATAAAAACGCCAGAAGGACAAGCACAATTTAAAGAAAAAATAACAAACTCAGGAATAACAGGAGTACTAATACTATTTGGACTAGAACTAGCACAAGTAGTATTAGCAATTCTGCCAGGAGAACCCATAGAAATATTAGCAGGAGTATGTTTTGGACCAATATGGGGAACTATATTTTTAATGATATCAGTTTTTATAGTAACATGCTTAATATATTTTCTAGTAAAAAAATTTGGAAGAGATTTTATATATGAATTCTTCCCAAAAGAAAAAGTAGATAAATTAGAAAACAGCAAATTATTAAAAGATGAAAAAAAGATAGAATTAGTAATGATGATTTTATTCTTAATACCAGGAACACCTAAAGACCTATTAGTGTATATTGGTGCATTATTGCCAATGAAATCATCAAGATTTATAGCGATCTCAACACTATTAAGATTTCCATCAATAATATCATCAACAATATTAGGAGACAACATACTAGCTGGACAATGGAAAGTTGGATTACTAGCATATGCAATAACATTTTTAATAACTTTTATAGTAATATTTATAGTAAATAAAATAGACAAAAATAAAGTAACAGAAGATGTAATAAAATCAATGAAAGATATGTAATGTCCCAAAAAGAACTGTCCCCAATGGGACATTTTTTTGTATAACCTTGAAAAATATGGAAAAAATATAATAAATACATATTTCAAGGAGGTACAAATGGAAACAAGTAAATTAAAAAATATGGTAGTTTTAAAAAATTTACCATCAAATATTGTAGATGAGGCAATAATTGTATTGAAAACAAATAAAAAAGTGAAAAAACTTCAAAAAATAGAAAAAAACAAAAATCAGGTAGAAAATGAAAATGCTAAAAAAGATAAAGAATATATATTAAAAGAAGCGGAAATGATAGTAAATAACTACATTTCTAAAATTGAAAATAATGAAAAGAAAAATATCTTTAATAAAGAAGCAAAGGCAAAATACAGTAAGTTAAAAAAATATGCAATAGCAATAACGATTATGAGTATATTGCAAGCAATAGTAATAATATTTTAAAGTGGTCAATAGGGACGCCCCTTTTTGACCACTTTGATTTTTTATTTATAATTATTTTTCAATAATTCCTTCCTAAAAGAACTTAAAATCTCTGATTCAGAAGTGCCAAGTACAACAGATATAGCAGACAATTCAAAATCTTTTATAATTCTTCTTCCTTTTTCAATTTTATATATACCATCAGAATTTATATCAATACCTAACATCATAAGTTTATCAGACAATTCAGCTTGAGATAAGTTTTTAGCCTCTCTCAAATCTCTAATTTTTTGCCCTACTACATTAGATTTTCCATCATATTTTCTACTAATCATAATAACTCCACAATTTTTTAAATAAAATTTTAATATATACTTGATTTTATTATAAAAGTTATGATAATATATAGTCGTGTTAGTCGATAAAACTTGACCAATAACACAAATTAACAAAAGAAAGGTAGAAAGAGGGAGAAAAAATGAAAAAATTTTTTAATGAAAACAAAGCAATTACACTAGTAGCGTTAGTAATTACAATAGTACTGTTGTTGATATTAGCAGGAATATCAATACAGGCACTAACAAACCAAGGATTATTTGCACAAGCACAAAAAGCAAAAGAAATAACAGAACAAAAAAAATCAGAGGAAAACGCAAAATTATATGAATATGAGCAATGGATGAAAAATTATGAAAATGGACAAATCTTTACAAATGTAGATCCAAGTAAAACAAACCCAGAAGCAGCAATGCCAAAAGGGGCAACACTTATTGAAGGAGATGCAACAAAAGGAATAGTAATAATAGACAGTAAAGACAACGAATGGGTATGGGTACAAGTACCAAAAACAGTATTTACAACAGCAACAAAAGCAGATGAATATGATAAAATAAAAGCAGATTTAATATCATATGCATCAACATATAGAGAAGGAAAAGCAGGACAAGGTTGGAATTGGACAGATGAATGGTATGATGGATGTGGAATAGCAGACAGTAACACATATACAGAAATGTATAATAAAATGTTAAGTAGTGTATATACAAATGGAGGATTTTGGATATCAAGATATGAAATAGGAGATAGTACAGCAACAGCAAGTAATACAACAAGAACAAATAGTAGTGGAACAACAGGAATAGCAGTAAGTAAAGCAGATCAAATACCTTATAACTATGTAACATGTAGCCAAGCACAAGCAGTAGCAAGCGGAATGTCAACAGATACAAAAAAAACAAGTAGTTTATTATTTGGAATTCAATGGGATTTAGTATGTAAATATTTAGAAGTAAATGAAAATTGGGATACAACTACAAATACAGCATCATATTATCTAAATACTAAAAGTACAAGTTGGGGAAATTATAAAGATAGTAGTTTAACATTAAATAGAGGAAAATATTTAGTTGGAGGAAGTGACTCAAATACATGGACAGCATATAATGTAGATACAGCAAATTATGTAACGAATTCACAAACATCAAGCAATGAAAGCTATTATCAATTATTAACAACAGGAGCATCAGAACAAACAAATAAAATGAATATATGTGATTTTGCAGGAAATGAGAGGGAATGGACATTAGAGAAATCTTCCGACACGAACTATCTTTGTACTTCTAGGGGAGGAGATTACGGTAGTGGTGGCTCTGACTATCCAGCTTCTGACCGCTGCAAATACAATACGACATATAGCAACTACCACATTGGAATTCGTTCCGCACTTTATTAGCAAAAATTATGTAAATTGAATAGCTCAAATAATAATAAATCCCCCTAGCACTTAAGATAACATCTAAAGAACTGGTAATATCTATTACAAGATAACCAGTTCTTTATTTTTTCAATGTACTAAATATTAAAATTCATAAAACAAAAACACACCTCATATAGTTTATAAAGAAAAAACAAAACCAAAGAGGTGAAAAAATGGAAAGGACAATGTCAGTAGAAGAAAAAATAAAAAGAGCAGAGGAAATATATGCAAGAAGGCAAGAAGGAACGCAAAAAAGAACAGCAACAGTAACAGTAAACAACGAAAATAAAAAAGACATAAAATTACTAAAGAAAATGATAATACAAATAATTGTAAGCCTATTAATCTATCTCGTTGTATATATAATTCAAAACAATAATTACATATTCTCAGAAGATTTCCTAAAAAAAGCAAACGAAATACTATCATACGACATGAACTTTGTACAAATATATGAAAACATAAAACAAAATATAGAACAAGGAATAAACCAAATTAATGGAGAAAACCAAGGAGAAGTAGAAAACACAGAAAACACAGAAAATAATAGCGAAAGCACAGAAAATATAAATGAAAATGCAATAGGAGGAGCAGAAGAAAATATAACAGACAATACAAATCAAACACAAGATACAAGGGAAACACAAAATAATGAACAAACATCAGAGCAAAATGCAGAAACAACAGAACTATCGCAAGAAGAACAAGACATAGCAAATATAAAAGCAACAACAACATTTATAAAACCAGTAGAAGGAGAAATAAGCTCAAAATTTGGACAAAGAGAGCCAACAACAAGTACAGTACCTAAAAATCATACAGGAGTAGACATAGCAGCAAACATGGGAACAAAAATATTATCAGCCACAGGAGGAGAGGTTGTAATAGCCTCAGAAGAGGGCGACTTCGGAAAACATTTAAAAATACAAATAGGAGAAGTAAGCGTAATTTACGCACATTGCAACAATTTATATGTAAAACAAGGAGACCAAGTAACACAAGGACAAGAAATAGCAGAAGTAGGCTCAACAGGAAACTCAACAGGCCCACACCTACATTTTGAAATAAGAATTTCTGAAAGAACAATAGACCCTGAAAAAATATTAGAATTATAAAAGGCTTATAGGTAGCCAACGATAAAACCTAAATATAAAAAAGGAAAATAAATATGAGATTCAGAATAGACTTAAAAATATTCATTTTTTTAATTTTATTTTATTTTACAAAACAAATTGAAATATATGCAATGATAATGATTTTTGCCATAATCCATGAACTAGGACATCTACTAGCAGGACTACTAATGGGAATGAAACCTGAAAAAATAGAAATAATGCCATTTGGAGTATCAATATCATTTAAAATAAATGCTAAAGAATACAACAAAAAAATAAAAAAAGGAAATATTTTAGAAATAAAAAAAATAATAGTTGCACTTGCAGGACCAATTACCAATTTTATAATAATTTTGATAGCATGTAATTTAAAAATAAATTTAATAAAAAGCCTATTAATTATTTACACCAATTTTTTAATTATGATATTTAACCTATTACCAATTTATCCACTTGATGGAGGCAGAATTTTAAAAGGAATTTTACATATTATTTTTGGAAAAAGAAAATCAGAAAAATACACTAATATTATATCGAACATAGCAGTAATAATAATTACATCGATATCAAGCATATTGATATTGTATGTTCATAATATAGCGATTTTATTAATTGATATATATTTATGGTATTTAGTATTAAAAGAAAATTCAATATACAAAAAGAGAGAAGAGATTTATAAAAAACTACTTGAAAATAATACAATTTAATAGTAAACTATACTTAAGAAAAAAAGAAGGAGATCCAAATGATGAAAGGTAAAATAAAACAAGAAAAAGGAATAACTATGACAGCATTAGTAATAACAGTAATAACATTATTAATATTAACAAATGTAATGATATATAATACACAAAGTAGCCTAAATATAAATAAACTAACAAATTTATACAATGACATAGAATTATTAAGAGATAAAATTTCAACATATTATAATGAATATGGAAAAATACCAGCAGAAACAAAATATACAAATACAAATGGATTATCAAGTGTATTAAGTACTCAAAATGATACAGGAAATTTCTATGTAATTGATTTAGAAGCAATGCAAGGAATAATATTAAATTATGGTAAGGACTATGAAAAAGTAAAAAATGATAAAACAAATGCAAATAACTACACAGACTTATATATAATTAACGAAGATAGTCACAATATATTCTATGTAAAAGGAATAGAAATAAAAGAAAAAGATGAAAGAAAAATATATTATACTGATTATACACAACCTGATGAAACAATTATAGATTTAAGATATATAGATGGAATTTTGATACCAAATGGTTATTATTATATTGGGAAAACAAAAGATAAGAGTGGAAATGAGAGTATAGTAATATCAAATGTGCAAGGAGAAACAATAGACACAAGCAAAACAAACCAATATGTGTGGACAAAACAAATTGCAGAAATAGAAAATAAACCAAGTAGTGTCACACTAGAAAGCAATCAAAATGAAAATGAATTTGTAATAAGTGTAAATACAAATAAAGGATATTTTAAAAATTCTGAAGGTAAAGTTCAATATATAGTAGTAGATGAAGAATAATTGACAAAAGATTATACATTAAAAAAATAATAAATCCAAATAGTTCAACTATTGAATAAAAAAGAATTAAGTTAATAATAGCTTAATTCTTTTTATATTAACATTAAAAACTCTGTAAAAGAATTGTAACATTTTTGAAATATTCCTGTAAAAATAATTGACTTTTAACCCTTTTCGTTGTATTATATATACATAAAAAATGAGTGTTTTTAAAATCCTAAGGAGGAAAAATATGGGAGAAGTAATAGTTATAACATCAGGAAAAGGCGGAGTAGGAAAAACAACAACAACAGCAAATTTAGGTTCAAGTTTAGCAGTAGAAGGAAAAAAAGTATGTTTAGTAGACACAGACATAGGATTAAGAAACCTAGACGTTGTAATGGGACTAGAAAACAGAATAGTATATGACATAGTAGATGTTGTTGAAGAAAAATGTAAATTAAGACAAGCCTTAATAAAAGATAAAAGATTTAAAGAATTATACCTACTACCAGCTGCACAAACAAGAGATAAAAGCGCTGTAAATGAAGAACAAATGAAGGAATTAACAAATAAATTAAAAGAAGAATTTGACTATATACTTATAGACTGCCCAGCAGGAATAGAACAAGGATTTAAAAATGCTATTGCAGGAGCAGACCGTGCAATAGTAGTAACAACAGCTGAAATATCAGCAATAAGAGATGCAGACAGAATAATAGGATTATTAGAATCATCAGAAATCAAAAATCCAGAATTAGTAATAAACAGAATAAGACCAAACATGGTAAGAAAAGGTGAAATGATGGATGTTGATGATATAGTAGATTTATTATCAATAGATTTAATAGGTGTTGTACCAGATGATGAATACATAATAACACAAACAAACAAAGGGGAACCAGTAATACAAAACAAAAAAGCGCCATCTGGAAAAGCATATATTGAAATAGCAAAAAGAGTACTAGGAGAAAAAATAGAAGTAACAATACCTGGTAGAGAAAAAGGCTTTTGGGCAAAAATAAAGAAATTATTTAAAAAATAATATAATGGCAATTAGCAATTGGAGGGATAGGAAATAATGTTTGAAAATATAACAAAATTCTTTAAAAATATAGGAAAAAAAGAAAACAAAAAACAAACGCAAGAAAATTCAAAGGATGCGGCGAAAGAAAGATTACATTTAGTATTAATGCAAGATAGAGCAAATGTATCAGCAGACTTTTTAGAATTAATGAAACAAGAAATAATAGATGTTATAAAAAAATACATAGAAATCGATGAAAAAGAAATAGATGTAAGATTAACAAACAAAGAAAATGAAGATGGAACAAATGGAGCTCCAGCATTATATGCAAATATTCCTATTCTCAATATAAAAAATGATGCAAGAAAAATAGGCAAAAATGATATAGAAACAAAACAAGATGACAAAAAACAAACTGAAAAAGAGCAAAAGGAAGAAAATAAAAAAGAAGATAATCAAGAAAAAATAAAAAGTGAAGAAAAACAAGAAAGCAAAGAAAATGAAGAAAATATAAAAGCGAATAATGAAGCTAATAACGAAGAAAATAAGGATAATGAAGCACAAGAAAAGGTACAAGCAATTATAGAAGAAATAATAGAAAAAGTAGAAGATAAAGAACAAGACAAACATCAAGTAAAAGAAGAGATTAAATCAGAAAAATAAGAATAGAAAAAGAGTGATTTAATGAGAAAAAGAGAATTAAAAAACATGGAATGGGGACTGTTAATAGTTGCAATTATTCTTACAGCCATAGGATTAATTGCACTATTTTCAGCCACTCAAGAAACAGAATATGATGAATTTAAAAAACAAACAATATGGTTTGGTGTAAGCATAGTAATGATGGTAATAGTAATGCTAATAAATTATGAAACATTAGTAAAACTATCGCCAATTTTTTATGGAATATTCATTATACTATTAATAGCAGTCTTATTTACAACACCAGTAAATGGAGCAACAAGCTGGTTTAATATAGGAGCATTTTCATTCCAACCATCTGAATTTGCTAAAATAGCAGTTATATTATTTTTAACATTTGTAATATCAAAAATACAGCAAAGATATGCTGAAGACATAAATAAACCAACTAGACTATTAATAATATTTGTAGTATTAGCACTACCATTATTATTAATAATAAAACAACCAGATTACGGAACAGCAATGGCATTCTGCATAGCTTTAGCAATGATGCTATTCACATCAGGACTAGATAAAAAATATATAATTGGAGCATTAATAGTAATTTGTGTATCAGTACCAATATTATATAATTTTATACTACCAGAACATGCAAAAAAAAGAATAGATATATTTTTAAATCCTGAATCAGACCCACGCGGAAGCGGATACAATATAATACAGTCAAAATTAGCAATAGGAGCAGGTGGGCTAACAGGAATGGGACTATTAAAAGGAAATCAAACTCAATTAGGATACTTATATCCAAAAACAACAGACTTTATATATTCAGTAATAGGAGAAGAAATGGGCTTTATAATAGGCCGGTACTATTGTAGTCTTGTACACATTTTTAGTAACAAAAGCACTGTATGTAGCTAAGACTGCAAAAGATAATACAGGCTCATTAATAGCTTCTGGAATAGCAGGAATATTTTTGTTCCATATGGCTGAAAATATAGGTATGGTAATGGGATTATTGCCAATTACAGGAGTTCCACTATTATTTGTTAGTTATGGAGGAAGTTCATTAATAACAAGCTATATGTTAATTGGGATATTGCTAAATATTAGTAGTAAAAGGCAGAAAACAATATTTGTAAAATAAAAAAGAGATATTAAGTAGTCCGCCTCTAGAAGTTGACATTATTTATTTTTAAATGTTAAATGGCTCTTTCCATAAATTAAGATATTCTAAGCTCTATCTTTGGCACCCTTTCTGTGCTGATTTTCTTTTAGAAAATCACACGAACATTTTCCAAAGATTTCGCTAAGAATATCTAAATTTACTACAGTCACACATTTAATATTTAAAAATAAATAATATCAACTTCTAGAGGCTACTCTATATTAATAAGGGATGGATAGTTCATCTTGTTTAGGAGAAAGATATGTATTTAAAGAAGTTGAAGATAGGAAATGTAGAATTAGAAAATAACTTAATATTAGCTCCAATGGCAGGTGTAACAGATTTAAGCTTTCGAAAAATATGTAAAGAATTTGGACCTGGACTTGTATGTACAGAAATGGTAAGTAGTAAAGCTATTTTTTATGATGATTCAAAAACGAAGCTATTAATGAATACAGAAGGAGAAAAAAGGCCTATTAGTATGCAAATATTTGGTAGTGACGAAGAAACAATGGGTTATGCTGCAAAATATGTGAGCAAATTAGCTGATATTGTTGATATAAATATGGGATGCCCAGCTCCAAAGGTAGTGAAAAATGGTGATGGAAGTAAGTTACTTTTAGATATTGAAAAAGCAGAAAAAGTAATAAAATCAGTAGTAAAAAATTCAAGTAAGCCAGTAACTTTAAAATTAAGAAAAGGATGGGACTTAAATAATATTGTTGCAGTAGAGTTTGCACAGATGGCAGAAAATGCAGGAGTATCAGCAATTACTATACATGGAAGAACAAGAACAGAAATGTACTCTGGCAAAGCAGATTTAGATATAATTAAAAAAGTGAAGGAAAGTGTAAAAATTCCCGTCATAGGAAATGGAGATATAGTTGATGAAGAAGCTGCTTTAAAAATGTTTGAATATACAGGTGTTGATGGAATAATGATAGGTAGAGGGACATTTGGAAATCCATGGATTTTCGAAAGAATAAAATATTTTCTAGAAACAGGAGAAAAATTGCAAGAGATATCTAAAGAAGAAAAATTAAGAGTAATAAAAAAACATATTAAATTAGAATTACAAGAAAAAGAAGAAATTACAGCAATAAGAGAAATGAGAAAACATATTGCTTGGTACACTAAAAACATGCCAAATTCTAGTGAATTTAGAAATGAGATAAATAAAATTGAAGATAAAGATGCGTTGATTAAAAAAGTAGAAGAGTTTTTTTATTACTAAAGAAAAGTCAAGATACATATTAAATCATCTTTAAACAAATAATTAGAATATGCATTATTTTGTCGAATTTTGCGATGAGTTTTACATAAAAATATTTTAAAATTATTTACAAAAGCAATAATATGTGATATAAATAGATTATTCTATTTAGCACATATTGTTGCTTTTTATAATCAATAAAATTTTATTCAAAAATTTATTCTTGAAAAATCCAAAAAATTAAAATCAAAAAGAAGTTGGGAGAAGTTGGGAGGTAGATAAAATTTTTATATTAACTGCAAAATAAATATTGACAAAATAAAAAACAAATATTATAATAAGGGAGATGAAGTAATATAGAAATATTTACATATAATGACTATTTGAAATGTAAAGAAATAATTGAAAAAAGAGAAATATCAGGAGTGGCAGAAGAAGGGGAAAATTATTATCCAAGAAATTCAGAAGACTTTAAAAATTCAGAAAAAATTAATAATCTAACAACACCAATAAATAATGAACATGACAAAATTTTTAGAAAAATACTAGATAATAAACAAGAGGCAGCAAATTTTATAAATAAAACATTAAAATTAAATAAACCAATACAACCAGAACAATTAGAAAAATACAACAGTAGCTTTATAACAGAAAAATTACAAAATAGAGAATCAGATGTTATATACAAAATAAAAG
>CAMCQH010000011.1 GCA_945877035.1 uncultured Clostridium sp.
AGAGAAACATCAACAGCAGGAGTAGGTCAAACATCATGGTACTCAGACTACTCTTGCTTCCCAGGTTACGTCGTACCATTCTTCCTACGTGGAGGTTGGTGGTCTAATACCCCCTTTGCTGGTTTGTTCGATTTCCTTCGTGGTGATGGCAATAGCAGTTACAATATTGGGTTCCGCGCAGTCCTTGTGGCTCAGTAGCACTTACAGTCTTTCCTTGGACTTGAAGCCCTTTTATTCGGCAGTAACATAGGAAAGGTAGTAAACATAAATACGGATGCTTATATTAACATTATTATAAAAAGGGGTGCGTAAGCACCCTAAAAATAATAGAATTAAGTAAAATACGAGGAATAGATTACTCTTTAATATAAAAGAGTAATTCTATTTCCATTTTTCTTAATAAAACCTTCATCCTTTAAAGTTTTTAGTTCTCTCATCATAGCACTTCTATCTACACTTAAGTAATCGGCTAAATCAGTTAAAGAAAAAGGAATTGAAAAAGTTTTACTTAAATTTCTAGTAGATAAAAGGTTAAAATATCCACGTAATTTTTCACGAGTAGAGCGTTTGGTTAAGATTTCTACTCTGGTATTTAGATCCATAACTTTATTCAAAACAAGATTAGAAAAATTTTCTGATAATGTTTGGTGGAATTTGCAATTATTTCTACATTTTTGATTAATATTATCGTAATTAAAAAATAGTACTTCACAATTTTTTTTTGCTTCTACAGAAAGTTCATTATTTGTAGTGACAATGTAAAATGCTTCTCCAAATATATCGTTTTTAGTGAAATGTTCAATAATTGATTTATCACCATTTAAGTCGTATCTTACTAAGTCTGCTTCACCGTCCATTAAAATACATATTTGGTTTCTTTTTTGTATATATGTGGTTATTGTTTGATTTTTTTTGAATAGTTTTTTTTGTACGCTTTTGCAGGTACAAGAAAAGTTTTTTAAAAATTCTTCTATAGTTGAGTTGTATATCATAAATTGCCTCCTGTGTCCCATAGGGGACGGTTCTGTTTGGGACATTATACAACAATTAAGTTGCATTTGCAACATCTATTTAGGCTTTTATTTTAGAAATCCCTCTTGTACTGTTACGATTCACAGCCATTAGAATATATAAAGTCCGCGCAGGGTAATAGTTATTAATTAAACGAAGTCCTCGTGGGGACCAATGAATACTGTTAAATGCGCTAGCATTGTTACAGTATCATTGGGAAGGACTGAGTATAATGAATAACTCTTACCCGTTGCAGGACTTTAAAATAAGTTAAGCTGTGAATCGTAACAGTACAAGAGGGATTTCTAAAGTTTAAATTGTAATATAAATGTAATATAACACGAACTCTTAGAGCAAAGCCAACAAAAAAATATTTTTTTATTTTTGTTGTTTTTGCAACAGAAAAAGAAATTTCTTGATATATAATAGACACATAAAAGATATCAAAAATGTAGGAGGAAATGCAAAATGAAAATAATCAAAAGAGATGGAAGAATTGTTGACTATGATAGACAAAAAATCGCAGTAGCAATTGAAAAAGCCAATAGAGATGTAAAAGGTAAAGAAAAAGCAACTAAAGAGGAAATAAAAGGTATAATTGAATACATAGAAGGCATGGGTAAAAAAAGAATACTTGTTGAAGATATTCAAGATATAATAGAAGAAAGATTGATGGAAATAGGTAAATATAAATTAGCAAAAGAATATATAGTATATCGCTATAATAGAGCATTAGTAAGAAAATCAAACACAACAGATGAATCAATTTTGGGGTTAATTAGAAATGAAAATGAAGAATTAGCAGGGGAAAATTCTAATAAAAATACAATGCTTGCTTCTACACAAAGGGATTATATTGCAGGAGAAGTTTCAAGAGATTTAACAAATAGATTATTATTACCAGAGAAAATAGTTAAAGCACATCAAGAAGGAATTTTGCATTTCCATGATGCTGATTATTTTGTACAACCAATTTTTAATTGTTGTTTAGTAAATATAGGAGATATGCTAGATAATGGTACAGTAATGAATGGAAAAATGATAGAAAGTCCAAAAAGTTTTTATGTTGCTTGTATAGTTATGACACAAATAATTGCAACAGTAGCGAGTAATCAATATGGTGGACAATCTGTTGATATGAGACACTTAGGAAAATATTTAAGAAAAAGTTATGATAAATTCAGAAAAGAAATTGAAAGCAAATATAAAGGAAAATTACCAGAAGAAGTTATTGAAGATTTAGTTCAAGATAGATTAAAAAATGAATTAAAATCAGGTGTGCAAACAATTCAATATCAAATAAATACATTAATGACAACAAATGGACAAACACCATTTGTAACACTATTTTTAAATTTGGAGCCAGATGACCCATATATAAAAGAAAATGCTATGATTATTGAAGAAATTTTAAGACAAAGATTAGAAGGTGTAAAGAATGAGGCAGGGGTATATGTTACACCAGCATTTCCAAAATTAGTATATGTTTTAGATGAACATAATTGCTTAAAAGGTGGAGAATATGATTATTTAACAAAATTAGCAGTTAAATGTTCAGCAAAAAGAATGTATCCTGATTATATTTCAGCAAAAAAAATGCGTGAAAATTACGAAGGAAATGTATTTTCACCAATGGGATGTAGAAGCTTTTTATCACCTTGGAAAGATGAAAATGAAAATTATAAATTTGAAGGAAGATTTAATCAAGGTGTAGTAAGTATTAATTTACCACAAATAGCAATAATTGCAGATGGTGATGAAGATAAATTCTGGAAATTATTAGATGAAAGACTTGAACTATGTAAAGAAGCATTAATGTGTAGACATTATGCATTACTTGGAACAAAATCTGATATAAGCCCAGTTCATTGGCAATATGGAGCAATAGCAAGACTAGAAAAAGGTGAGAAAATAGACAAGCTATTATATGGTGGATATTCAACAATGTCACTTGGGTATATTGGTATTTATGAAATGACAAAATTGATGAAGGGTGTATCACATACAGTTCCAGAGGGACATGACTTTGCTATTAAAGTAATGAAGCATTTAAAAGAAAAAACGGCTAAATGGAAAAAAGAAACAAATATTGGATTTGCATTATATGGAACACCAGCAGAGAGCTTATGTTACAAGTTTGCTCGTTTGGATAAAGAAAAATTTGGAACTATAAAAGATGTAACAGATAAGGGATATTATACAAATTCATATCATGTAGATGTTAGAGAAAAAATAGATGCATTTGATAAATTAACATTTGAAAGTGAATTTCAAAAATTATCTACAGGTGGAGCAATTTCTTATGTTGAGATACCAAATATGCAACACAATATACCTGCATTAGAAACAGCAGTTAAGTTTATTTATGATAATATTCAATATGCTGAATTCAATACAAAATCAGATTACTGCCATGTATGTGGATTTAGTGGTGAAATTATTATAAATGATGATAATGAGTGGGAGTGCCCAAATTGTGGAAATAAAGACCATACTAAAATGAATGTTGTTAGACGTACTTGTGGTTATTTGGGTGAAAATTTCTGGAATGCAGGAAAAACAAAAGAGATAAAACAAAGAGTTTTACATATGTAATTAAAAAAGGGATTTGGGGACGGGTCCAAAATCCCTATTTTAGGAGAAAATTATGAATTATGCAGATATTAAGAAAATAGATGTAGCAAATGGTGAAGGTGTTAGAGTTTCGGTTTTTGTGAGTGGATGTAATCATCATTGTAAAGGATGTTTTAATCCATGTGCTTGGGATTTTAATTATGGGAATGAATTTACGCAAAAAGAAGAACAACAAATAATTGAATACATGGATCATGATTATATTGAAGGGCTTTCTCTTTTAGGTGGTGAGCCGTTAGAACCTAAAAATCAAGAAGGACTTTTACCATTGGTGAAAAAGGTTAAAGAAAAATTTCCAAACAAGAATATTTGGTGCTATACTGGTTTTGATTTTGAAAAAGATGTTATGGGTACAATGGCTAAAAATAGTGAAACTACGAGAGAGTTACTTAAATATATAGATGTTGTTGTTGATGGTAAGTTTGAAGAGGATAAAAAGGATTTGAAATTACAGTTTAGAGGTTCTTCAAATCAAAGAATTATAGATGTTCCGGAAACAGTAAAAACAGGAAAGATAATAAAAGAGGAGCAATATAGATAGTTATAAATAGGCAGGAATATAGCACAATTCCTGTCTTAAATTTTGTTAAAAGCTTGATACTTTTTAACTTATGTAATATAATAAAAACGTAGGAGGAACAAAATGGAAAGTAGATATAATATGGATATAGATGATAATATATTTTTTGCTAAAAGAAAATTAGTAGATAATGTTTATAGAAGTGCTAAATTGGAAGGAATTGCTGTAACTTTTGCTCAAACTGAAGATATTTTTAATAATGTAAATGTTGCAAATTTAAGACCAGATGAAATAATAGCAGTTTTGAATTTAAAAAATGCATGGCAATATTTATTTGATACTATAAATGAAGATGTAACGATAGATTATATAAAAAGAATTCATGAAGAAATTGCAAGTGGAATAATTAGACCTGCTGGGGAATTTAGAGATAGAGGAGTAGGAATTTCTGGAACCAATTGGAGACCTAAATTACCAAGTGAAGTTGACTATGATAAAGAATTAGAAGAATTGAAAAAAATAGAAAATCCATTAGATTATGCTTTAGAAATGTTTTTATGGATACAAAAATCTCAAATGTTTATTGATGGAAATAAAAGAACAGCAAATTTAGTTACTAATCATGAATTTATAAAAAATGGTTTGGGAATTATAAGTATACCACCAGAACTTACTGGTACTTATAAACAGAAATTAGTTGATTTCTATGAGACGGATAATTCTGAAGAAATAAAAAAATTCTTATATGAGAATTGTATTGATGGAATAGAGTAGAAAAGGAGTGTTATAAAGCACTCCTTTTAATCTGTTTTATTTAATTAGTCTTTTCTTAAAAATCTATTCAATAATTGCTTTCTACACAAATTCTCAAATTCATCATTTAAAGGTTTTAAAGTAATATTCTCATTATATTTTCTATCTAAACAATATTTAATAATATAATCGCAAAGTTCAGGATTTTTAGAAAGAAGAGGTCCATGTAAATAAGTTGCAATAACATTTTCTTGAAAATAGCCTTCTTCAGAATCGCCAAACTTATTACCATTTCCAAATAATACTTTACCAAAAGAATTAGAAATATCAAAAGTTTGTCCACCATGATTTTCAAATCCTATAACTTTAGTTTTTAATCCGTTTAAATTGGCTTCTATAACAATATTTCCAATACATCTTTTTTTTCTATCTGGATTAGCTTCAGTATAATAGTCAAAAACTTCAAGACCTGGTATAATGTTACCTTCAACACCTTTATAATATTTTCCAAATAATTGATAAGCACCACAAATAAGTAAGAAAAATACACCATTTTGGATAGCTTCCTTGATATTATCTTTATATTTAACTAAATCATCAGCTAAAATACTTTGTTCATTGTCAGCTCCACCACCTGCAAAAACTATATCATAATTATTAAAATCAGGAGCTTTATCACCAATTGAATATCTATCAATTATAACTGTATATCCACGAGATTCAATTCTATATTTTAAAACTTGGATATTTCCATAATCACCATAAAGTTCTAACATGTCTGGATATAAATATAGAATTTTGAGACATTTGGGACAGTCCGAATTTGTCTCATTTTTTTGTCGAATTGTGTCGGATGTTTCATTTGATATTATTTTTCTTACTATTTTTGAAGCGGTTTCATTTTCTTCAAGTTCTTGTCTAGCAATTTGTTTTTCTCCAAATTGTTTTAATTCTCTTCTAGTAGGTTGCAAAGAAGTATAGTTTGCAATAACATATTTTTTTACATCAGTTTTATACAAAGCTTGAACAGCTTCACTCAAATTTAGATAAGGCTCTATTTTTTTAGAAGGGAAGCCACTAGTTTTAATTCTAATAGCAATATCATAAGCCCTTGTGCCAGAAGTAATAATTCTAGATACATTATTTAGATTATTAAAATTAATATCCCAAATCCAAGAAACATCAAAGCCATCAGCTATATTGTCATTTAAAACAAATAATAATTCTTTTTCTTTTTCATCTTCATTTAAAATACGAAGACTAACATTACTTCCAGTCGGATTTTTTGCCAAATTTATTATTGTTAGAACACCGTTTATTTCTAATTCCTCTAATCTACCATTATTTAAAGCAAATGTTGATAATGATTTTTTTACAACATCATTAGAAATATTATATAAACTACAAGCTGAAATAACAGCAGTATAATTATAAATTAAGTAAATGCTATTTCCTTTTATTTTATAAGTTTCATTATCTATATTGAAACATCTATCTTTTAAATTGACATTAGTAGCTAGCTTGTAGATTTCATTATCACCAAAATCACAATTTGGACACTTAAATTTTCCTACATGAGAATATTGGTAATATTCATATTCTAATCTTGTTTTACAGAATGGACAGAATTTACCTTCACCAGCTTCTTTTATATTTTCAGTTGCAAAGTCATATTTATCAACACTAAAGTAATAAATATTTTCATTTGAAGGGTTTGCATGTCCTAATCTTGCGACATTTGGGTCATCATTGTTTAATACCAAGTTTCCATTATATGTTTTAAGAAATTCGTTTATTCTTAAAATTAAAGATTCAACTTCACCATTTCTGTCTAGTTGGTCACGGAAGAAGTTTAAGATAACTAAAGTATCTAATCTAAAATTTTCAAATACTACAGGGATATAACTTTCATCAACTTCAAAAACTAGAAAATCAGCTTTTATTTTTCCAGTTAAAGTACAATCTTTTAAAATAGTTGAAAGTATTCCGGTTTCCATATTGTTTCCTTCAACATTACTTACAACTTTGAAACCTGCTTGTTTTAAAGTATATCCTATACAGTTATTTGTCATTGTTTTTCCATTTGTTGCTGATACTGCAATTACTGGACAATTTACTTTGAAATATTTGAAGATTTCTGGATTCCAGTCAAATGCGATTTTTCCTAAAAAGTTTCCTCCGTTTTTATGGAATATTTTTAGTATTATATTTAATATTTTCATTGATAATATTATAAAAAAGTTTTTCATATATTTTCCTTCCTTTTATAATAATGATGCCATATATATTGGTAAATATACTATACCATTTTCTTCTTTTAAATCGCCTGTATGAAGAACATATGGAATATATAATTGTTCTTTATATTTTGCAATAAATTTATTAATTGATGACAATGTATAATTTTTACCTGATTTGACCTCTATTGGAGAGATATTGTGTCTATTACTAATTTTTGATTTTGCAATTAAGAAATCTATTTCCATCCTATCAAAAGGGTCTTTTCTTGAAGGATTTGAATAAAAATATAATTTGTGTCCAGATGCAACTAACATTTGTGCTACCATATTTTCCATTAACATTCCTTCATTAAATTCTAATTTATCAAATAATATTTTTTTATAAATTTCTTCTGACATTATTCCGTTTTCATCAAAAGAATGAGAAATCAACAAACCAGTATCTGCCATATAGCATTTTAAAGTCATAAAATCTGTATTTAATTTTAATCCAATGCTTGGTTCTGTTGAATTATAGCAAGGGTTTATTATCATTGCATCTTTTAACCAGAACATTGCATCTTCATAATCTCTAAATCTTGCTTCTTTACTGATAGAAGATAATCTAAACTTTTTCTCATGCTTTTGTAGTTGTGCTGGTATTTCATCAAATATGCTTTCAACCTTTAAACTATATCCTTCTGCATGTTTTCCTATATCTTGTCTATAGAGGTTCAAAATATTTCTTTTAATCTGGTCGACTTTATTAAAATCTTTTGTATTTACATATTCTTGTACTGCTTGTGGCATTCCGACCTACGATCATATATTGTCTAAAATAATCCATAACTTTTCTATGCATTGCTTGACCTAATGGCTTTTTTTCTTCAAAAGATTTTTTTATTAAATCCATAAGTGTATCATTATCTAATGCCCATAAAAATTCTTCAAAATCCATTGGATGCATTTCTAAATGTTGTTCTTCAGAAGGAATTAATATATCTTTAACATTCTTTTTTATAGACATTAAAGAGCCTGTTTCTATGTAGTCATATCTTCCATCTTCAACTAGATATTTTATGGCAGACCTAGCTTTTGGATATAATTGAACTTCATCAAATATTATTAAACTTTCACGTTCATATAAAGTTACATTAAAATAGTTTGATAAATATAAAAACAAGTTATCCATATCATTTAGATAATGCTCAAATAAATCTTTTACATCATTTGAAACTTTGTTAAAATCTATTACTATAAAGCTTTTATAGTTTTCTTCTGCAAATTTTTCTACTATATAACTTTTTCCAACACGCCTTGCTCCATCAATTAGAATAGCTGTTTTTCCATTACTATTTTGTTTCCATTCAAGTAATTTATCATATATTTTTCTTTTCATAACATATCACCTCTAATAATTTTTTACAGAAATTAATGTTTTTATTACTTGCTTTCACGAAAACGAGAATTTTATTTATATTAATTTACACGAAAACAAGATTTTTATACTTTAATTTTACCACGAAAACAAGATTTTTGCAATATTTTATATATTACAAAAATATTACAATAATTTTACAATTATGTATCATTAGTAAAAATTATTGAACAGAAATAAAGATTATGGTATATTAAAAATAGAGGTTGTTCTTGGTAGAAAATAAAAACGAAAGAGGGAAGAAAATGTATAAAAATTTAAGAAAAAATAAGGGAATTACGCTAGTTGCTTTGGTTATAACGATCATAATTTTATTGATATTGGCAGGAGTGGCTATAAATTCAATAATAGGAGAAAAAAATATAATAGAAAGAGCTGAAGAATCAAAACAGATACAAAAAAAAGCAGAAATAATTGAACAAATAAAATTAAGAATTATGGAAGAAGAAACAAAAAAAATACTTGGAGAAAATACTAAAAATATAAAACAACTTTTAGAAGAATTTGGAATTGTCAATATAGATAAAAATGGAAAAATAGAAAGCATAACTATAGAAGAAGAAAATATAAAAATAAGATATGACGAAATAGAAAATAAAAATATATTAGATACACCTGCAATATATACAATAACATATAATGCAAATGGAGGAGAGCAAGCACCTGAAAGTCAAATAAAAATTGAAGGAGAACAATTGATATTAAGTAATATAGAACCAGTAAGAGAAGGATATATTTTTAAGGGTTGGAGTATAAATCCTGAAGCTACAGAAGGTGAATATAATAAAGAAAGCATTTATACAGAAGATAATAATTTAAATTTATATGCTGTATGGAGAGTGGAAAAAATATATTTATATAATTCAGGAAATACGTGTTCTGAAATAACTGGAGGATGGACATATGTTGGTCATACAGCTAGCAATATAACATTTGCTTCAACCTATATGAAATTTGGACATTTTTCAACAAGCAATTATAATAGCTGTAGTGGAACGTTATCAACTAATAATAAAATAGATTTATCCGAATATTCAAATTTAAATCTTGTTTGGGCTGGAGAAGGACATGGTAATGGATATGGAAGTGTAGGGCTAGGAGCAGGAGTAAGTACGACTTTTTATGCAAATACAAATTATGCTGAAAAAGGAAATAAAATATGGACCTTATTAGATCAAAGAACCACCATAAATAAAACTGAAAGTAAATTTGATATTTCGAGTTATACAGGAGAAAATTATGTATATTTTAGTAATTGGGGAGGATACTATAACACAGAAGGTGCAACTATGACAATTTATAGTATTTGGCTAGATTAGAATTTTAGTAATGTAGAAAAATAATGAAAAAATTAATTTATTATGGCATTGGTTTTCATACAGTGCTACTTGATATCTAGAATTGATTATATGATCTAGTGTGTAAATTATAAAAAATACACACTAGATTTTTTGTGCATTAATGCAATGAAAAATATCATTTTGCCTACAAATATTTTTAACAAAAAAATATTATAAAAGCAAAATTGGGTATAATAAAAATACTAGACAAAAGTCACAAAATGTGATAACATAAACAAGAAAAAAAGAGAAAGGGTGACCTAAATGAAAGACACATTTTATATAACAACACCAATATACTATCCAAGTGGAAGATACCATATAGGAACAGCGTACACAACAGTACTAGCAGACACAATAAAAAGATATCAAAAATTAAAAGGAAAAGAAGTGTTCATGCTAACAGGAGCAGATGAACATGGACAAAAAATAGAAACAAAAGCCAAAGAGGCAAATAAAACACCACAAGAATATGTAGATGAGATGGCAGCAATGGCAAAAGAATTATGGGCAAAAATGGATATACAATATGATGATTTCATCAGAACAACAGATGAAAGACACGAAAAAGTAGTTCAAAAAATATTTGATAAATTCATGGAACAAGGAGACATCTATAAAGGAGAATATGAAGGGCTATACTGTGTACCATGCGAAACATTTTTCACAGAAACACAACTAGTTGATGGAAAATGTCCGGACTGCGGAAGAGAAGTAGTACCAATGAAAGAAGA
The DNA here is from genome assembly GCA_945877035.1 of uncultured Clostridium sp. Classification (GTDB taxonomy): domain Bacteria; phylum Bacillota; class Clostridia; order TANB77; family CAG-508; genus CAG-269. The sequence continues at coordinate 10,650 of CAMCQH010000011.1, forward strand.
AGCATATTTCTTCAATATGAAAAAATATGCAGATAGACTTTTAAAATACTATGATGAACATCCAGACTTTATCAAACCAGAATACAGAAAACAAGAAATGATAAATAACTTCATCAAACCAGGACTAGAAGATTTATGTGTAACAAGAACATCATTTGACTGGGGAATAAAAGTATTAAAAGATCCAAAACATGTAGTATATGTATGGTTAGACGCATTAACAAACTACATTACAGCACTTGGTTATATGTCAGAAGATGAAACATTATTTAGCAAATTCTGGCCAGCAGATGTTCATGTTGTTGGAAAAGATATAGCAAGATTCCATTTAATATATTGGCCAATATTCTTGATGGCATTAGATTTACCATTACCAAAAACAATATTTGTTCATAACTGGATAATGATGAAAGATGGAAAAATGAGTAAATCAAAAGGAAATGTAATTTATCCAGAAACGTTAATTGAAAGATATGGACTAGATGCAACTAAATATTTCTTATTAAGAGAAGTTCCAATGTCACAAGATGGGCTATTCTCACCAGAAGAATTTGTACAAAGATATAATTTTGATTTATGTAATGATTTAAGCAACTTGTTAAATAGAACAGTATCAATGGTTAACAAATATTTTGATGGACAAGTACCAGAATATAATGGAACACCAAATGAAGTAGATGAAGAAATTGAAAAAATATGTGTAGAGCAAATAGAAAAATTCGAAAAGTTATTTGAAGATTTCGAAATTGCAAATTCAATTCAAGAAATATGGAATTTAATATCTAGAACAAATAAATATATAGATGAAACAATGCCATGGCAATTAGCAAAAGAAGAAGATACAGAAAAACTTAAATCATCAATGTATCATTTAATAGAAAACCTAAGAAAAATAGCAATATTGATAAAACCATTTATGGATGAAACAGCTGAAAATATATTAAGACAAATAGGCGTACAAGAAGAGAACTTAAAGACATGGGAAAGCTTAAAACAATATGATAAATTAAAAGACCTAAAAGTAATTGAAAAAGGTGAGCCTATATTTATGAGATTAAATGCAGAAGAAGAAATTGAATATATAAAACAAGTAATGAAGAAATAGTTATAAAAAGAGGATGTTTTATGGGACTTTTTTGGGGTAAAGATCAATATGATGGTTATAATATTTATAGCATGAAAAAATATGTAGATAAAAAAAGAATAATTTTTAATATAATAGTAAGTGTTGTAACTATTATAACTTTAATGTTAGTAATTTATTATATTGTTGATACATCAGTAAGAGTAAAGAAAGCTAAACAATATGCATTGCAAATTATAGAAATGCAAAAACAGCAAGAAGAAGTGGAAAAACAAAAAGAAGCTGAAAGGCAAGCTAAAATTCCTAAATTAACAGATGTAGGAAAAGAAAAATTAAAAAATATATATCATAGTGAAACAAAAAGAGCCTTTTTAACATTTGATGATGGACCATCACAAAATACAATTGATATATTAAATATATTAAAAGATAACAACATAAAAGCCACATTTTTTGTATTAGGAAGTCAAGTAGAAGTATTTCCAGAAACAACAAACAGAATATATAACGAAGGGCATTTTATAGCAAACCATGGATATTCACATAGATATTCAAATATTTATCAATCACCAGAACAGGTATTAAATGAATATAATCAATGTAATCAAATTGTAGCAAATACAATAAATGTCCCTGAATATAATTCACATTTGTTTAGATTTCCAGGAGGTTTTAATGGTGGAAAATATGCACAAATAAAAAGAGACACTGTACCATTACTTGAACAAAATAATATTTTATATGTAGACTGGAATTCGTTAACAGGTGATTCGGAAAAAGTTAATCCAACAGAAGAATATTTGATGAATAATTTACAAAAGACTACAGAAGGAAAAAATAGTTTAGTAATATTAATGCATGATTCTCCAACAAAAAGAATTACTGTGGATTTTTTGCCTAAAGTTATTGAATATTTAACACAGCAGGGATATGAATTTGATAATTTTTATAGTATTATAAAGTGAGGACAGAGGTTGGAGGTTAGAAGTTGGAGGTTAGATATAAAACATCTATTTCACCAACTTCCATTTCACTAACATCCAATTCACCAACCTCCATTTCACTAACCTCTAAATAAAGAAAGGAGATTTTTAAATTGCCTAGAAGAAAAAAAGAAGTAGTAGAAGGAATATCAGATAAACTTGAATATTTAGGATTAGATTTAGATAAAATACCAGAAAAGTTTAAAAAATTTGAACCATTGGAATATAGAGTTCCAAGGTTTTATGATGAAAAGCAGTATAGACAATATAGGTACATAGATATAAAAGATATACAAATATTATTATCACCAACTAATAGGCTAGAAGATTTAAGTGAAAAGTATAAAAAAGCAAGACCTTTATGTGAATATTTAGATAATAAAAATGAGGATAATATATTAAAATATACTACTTTTTTAAATATGCTAAAAAATATGGATATTGCTGAAATAGAGGAAATAGAGAAAGAACAGGCAAATTTAAATAAAAATATCCCATTCAAAGTTAAGTTTCATGGAAATTATTTATGGCAAATATATTATTCAGAAAATACAGATAAATATTTTATGATAGTTCCAACTGAAGATACAGATTATTCAACATTTTTCTATTTATTAAAGAAACAAATAGAAAATAAAAAGACTGGAAAGATTTTTGTTCCAGTAAGTGGAGTTAGATATTCAAGTAAGCTTTTGAAAAAAAATGAATTTGAAGATCTTGAAAATTACTTATGGCTATTTACAAAAGACTGGCCATTAATATATGAGGTATATGACAAAAAAGATAATTTATCAATTCAGATTATAGGTGAAACAAATGTATATGAAAAGGTAAAAACTTTTTATAAAGTACAATTAAATTCAGCAGAAGAAGCAAGCGAATTCTATAAATTGATAAAAGCATTGTTTATATTACAAACAGAACTTCCAAATTTTTATAATTTTGAAACAAATATAGATAAAAATGGCAGTTTAGAATTCTATTTAGATGGGCAGAAAATTGAATATAAACATATGGTAGAATTTATAAGAGAACAATATAAAATAGGGTTAAAAAGAAGAAAAGAATTAAAAGGTAAAATTCGTTTATATAATAAAAAATTAAAACAATTACAAGAATTAGTAGCAACACAAGAAATAGAATATTTGGCAAAAGAAAAACAAATATCAACATTTCTAGAATGTAAAAAATCATTTTTTGGAAAATTTAAATATTATTTTAAATATAGTAAAAAGAACAACAAAAAAATGATACAACAAGATGATGAGCAAGATATAGAAATTGAGGAAAAACCACAAGAAATAAAACCAGAAGAAAAGAAAGAAAAAAAGAAAATTCCAATTAAAAAGATTTATACATTAGAAGAATTAATAACTAGATATAAAGAATTAGAAGAGTTAGAAACAAGAATGAAAAATCTTTTAATGGATGTGAACGCATTAAAATTAAAAACAAAAAATATGGCTAAAAAAATTGAGAATGCAACTAAATATATTGAAGAGATAGATAGCCACAAAAAGAGCATATTTGAATTTTGGAAATATAGCAATAAAGATGAAATGGCAGTTTTACCAGAAGGAGAACAAGAAGAAGTAAATGTAATTAAAAAAATAGAAAAGACATTTAACTACGAAGAAGACATAGAAGAATTTGGTAAAAAGTTAGATAAAATTCAAAGAAATAGTTTAAGCAAAGAAGATACAGATAGTGTATATATAGCAACAACAGATTTAATAGATATAATAAATAAAGTTAAGAATAATAATTTTTCACCAGATGAGCTAGAGAAAAATCTAAGAAATCTAAAAAATGAAGCTAAAGAATTAAAAGCATTAAATGAAGAAGAATATGATATTTTTGGAAATATTATAGAAGATACTACAAAAGTAAGAAAAATAAATAATAAGAGACATAGGGAATTGCCAAAAGATAAATTTAATATTTTAGAGGTTAATAAAAATACAAAAACAATTGGCTATAAATTAGCTTTACAATTAGTAATACAGAATATAACAAAGGCATTAGAGAAAGGAATTATTCCTGAGAGCTTGCCTGTATATAAAGCAATAAATGATGGTGAGTTAGACAATAGAGAAATAAATGTGTTTAATATAAATCCTGAAAATGAAATGAAAGAATCAATTAAAGCTGATGGAAATAGTATTAATTTGTATAAAATTAATTTAAAAGAGGGTACAAAAGGTATTGGTTTTACAAATATAATTTTCTATGATAATCAGAATAAAACATTGCCTGTTGGAATGGATTTATCAACAAAGATGATTGTGGATACAGCTAAATTGCATTTTAATTTGGTAAATAAAAAATTGTTTAATGTTGTTGATTTTGAGGATACAGATAATGATTTTTCTAAGTTTGTTATTAAAGATGTTAATGTGTTTGAGTATGAAATTGTTGATTTTGAGGACCTTGAGGAAGAATAAAAATTTTGAAGCTATTCATAGATTAAATTTCTATAAGTTCTGCAATGGGTAATAATTTTTAAATAAACTCAAACCTTCCCAATAATGCTGTAACAACACTAGCGTGTTTAACAGCATTTATTGGTCTCCACGAACTTTTCGTTTAATTTTAAAATTATTACCCTGCACGGACATAGAACATTAATATCTATGAATAGTTACAAAATTTTGTATATTTATACTAGACTTTTTTTTATAAATGTGTTAATATAGTTAAGTAATTGATATGCCGATGTGGCGGAATTGGTAGACGCACACGACTCAAAATCTAAATGGATTTTTTTCGTGTTGAAACTTATAAATATTGAAAATAGTAATGTTTAGATATTTGCTAGAGTTGAAAAATGCTCAAACATCTAACAAATATCTAACATAATTGTAAAACCGCCCCAATTTAATAAAACATGTCGATGTGGCGGAATAGGCAGACGCACAGGTCTCAAAAACCTGCGGATAACATCCATGTGGGTTCGATTCCCACCATCGACACCATAATTTAATTATTTTTAGAAGATGAAGATGTGCTTTTTTCATTTTCTTTTTTTGTATCTGTAAATTTTAATGCATTAACTAAAGCATCTGCTGAAAGCTTTTTAGAATTAACATCTAAATGAGCATATAAATTAGCTGTAGTAGAAAAATTAGAATGACCAAGCCATTCTTGTATAGCTTTCATAGGAATACCCTTAGCAAGTAATAAACTTGCACAGGAATGCCTTAAATCGTGAAAACGAATATGTTTCATACCGATTTTATTTAATAATATACTAAAATGTTCTGAAATATAGTCAGGGCGAATCAATCTGCCTTGAGGATTAACAAAAACATAATCTAAATACTGTTTATTATAAGTCTTACCAAAAGCCTTTTTAAATGCTTCTTGTTTTTCTTTGAGTTCTAAAAGTTTATCTGCAATATCATCTAATAAAGGTAATGACCTATAACTAGATTTATTTTTTGTTTTGTCTTTACATTCAATTTTTCTATTATTACCTTCTGTGTTTGTTACCGTAACAGTATGCTTTATAGTAAATGTTAGGTTTTCAAAATCAAATGAGTCCCATTTTAAACCTAAAACTTCACTTCTTCTTAAACCATAAAAAGCAGTAACTAAAATAATAACTTCTAAAGGATCACCTTTAGATTTCTCAAATAAAGTATTTAATTCAGTTTGAGTATAATAGCTTCCTATATATTGTTCTACCTTAGGTTTTTGAACTTTATCAGCTGGATTACTAGGAATAATATCCATTTTAAAAGCATATTCTAAACATTTTCTTATAATAGCATGATGATGAACTACAGTGTTAGCAGAAAGATGTTTTTTTACCATTAATTCATTATAAAAATCTTGAATATGAACATGGGTTAGGTCTACTAACTTTATAGGATTTTCAGTAAAATATTTCTTTATATGATTATTGGATATTTGCCTATAAGATGTGAATGTTGAATTTTCTACAGTATGCCTAATAATTTCTAGCCAATAAAACAGATACTCTATAAAAAGAATATCAGTTGGATTTTTATTTGATTTTGAATTATTTAGAGCTTTTAAATTTAGTTCTTTTTCTAAATTAGCTCTTATTTCTTCAGCTTTTGCCATAGCTTGTTTTTTATTTCCGCGTTCTTTTAAACCAGTAGAACGCCAAGGTTGTTGTCTTTTTCCGTTTTCATCATAGTATTCTAATACTGCTTGATATATTCCGTTTCGAACAACAAGACTACTTACAGATACTTTAATTTGTTGTAAATTTTCTGTTACCATTATAAACTCCTTTCTGATGTAACAGACTAAATTAATTTACTATTGATTTTGTTCTTTGTAGTAAATATAAAATTTAGCCTAAACAACACTTTGATTTAATAAGTAAGAAATAATATTTTGTTTAGGAATTTTATATTGTCTACCAACTTTTATAGACTTAATAGTATTTTGCTTTACTAACCTATAAGCGAGATTAATTCCTATGCCTAGCATTTCTGCTAATTGTTGTACATTTACTACATCTTTATATGCAGTAAACATAGTAGGGTAATTTTGTTTTAAATCTTTCATACGATGACCTCCTTTTCAAAAATCTCAATAGCTAAATAATTTTCGCTATATGTATTGCGTATTGGATTTTGAGAAGGTTAAATCTCTTTTACTTGTTTTTCTTTTTAATAAGCATTCATACTAATTCTTTTTGGTGCATCAAAACCTGCTTTAATTCCTTTTAGCATAACAAATTGATTTTTAATGCTATCATAAGTATAAATGCTAGAATTAGCTTTCTTAAAGGCATAGTCAGAAAGAGAATGAGGGTTATAAGAAAGTTCTATTGAATCTTGTCTTTGTTGTTCTAATAATTGCTCGTAAGCGATATCTTTTTCTTTTTTTCTAACATAATTCTTCTGATATTCGGCTTGAGCAATTTTGCGCTTTTCTGCATTACTAGATTTTCTAGAACTTTTTTCATTTTCATATCGTCCATCTTTCTTGATTATTTTAGAAATATATTGTTGAGAAGCATTAACTATTTCTGCAATTTCTATTTGTTTTAAATGCTTATTAAAATATAAATCTAATATTTGCTCTTTCTTATCCAAAAAGTTCCCTCCTTTCATTTGGTTGTATTTTTGTTTGTTGATTTTTAGATACAATAATCCTAATGACTTTTTTGGTGATTTTCCAAACAAAACTTGACTATTGTCTATAAAAAAGATATAATAGTAATATCTTAACAAGGTTTAACAATTATAAAATGTAATAATTACTATCAATCACTAATTACATTATAAAGTAATAATTCGTGTTTGTCAAGTATTACATATAAAATTCTTGAAAAAAATTTTAGGAGAGTGAAAATGAAGAAAAATAATGAAGGAAATTTCAGAACTTTTTGGTTTAGATATGATAGTTATGAAATGCGAGAAATAGAAGAAAAACACTATATTACACCAAAAGAAAATTCGAAAGTAGTTATGTATGATCCATTTGATGTGGCAGACGACATATTAGTAGATATTTTAACAATAGGAAGATGTGTTGAAAAAAATGACATAGAAGAATCTAATAAAATGATTATGGGATTTGTGGAGAAATATGGATTATTAGGAGAATTAACATATTTACCATTAAATACTGATATAGTGGCACAAAACAAAGTTTATTTACCTAGTGGGAATTTAGTTAGTGATAAAGAAACATTACCTACTGCTGAATATATAGAGTTATTTTTAAAATGTAAAAAGAAACAAAAAATCACTATGAAGAAAAATGCAAGAGGAGAAATTTTAGAATTGTCAGCAGAAAATGAAATGAACCCTGTTGTAGCCATAGATAGACCAGCTGAATATGCAGTTGTTTTCTCAAAGGCTTATTCAGAGTGTTTAGTTTGGATAATGCATTATGCAAGAATATTGTATCAAACTTTTGAGGCTATAGAGAATTATAATAAGGTCGAAGATGCTTATACAAAGCAATTATATGATAATCGCATAAAGAATTTTAATCCATCAAAAATAGCTTGTAAGATATTAATGGGTAATAAAAAAGATGATAAACCTGTTATAGAATGGAATTTTAATTCTTTAAAATTAGCAATAGATACAATGTTTGCTTTAAATGAAACAACTGAAAGAAAAACAGTAAAAATGTGTAAGCATTGTGGTAAGCCATTTTCTTCTGAAAACTTGAAAGCAGAATATTGTAGTCCACAATGTAGAAATCAAGCTAATGTTTATAAGAGTAGAGCAAAGAATAAATAGATTGGAGGAATTAAATGTTTGAAGTTAAGAATTTTGATAATTGGATAGAAGATAAAGTTTCTGGTAAGTTCGGGAGTGGCGCAAGTGAAAAGATATGGCTTATTAATCCAGAAACAAATGAAAAAGGACTTTTTAAATTTCCAAAAGTGAAAGATAAAGAAAAAGGAATAATAACAGGAGAATATTGGGCAGAAAAACTTGCTACTGAAATTGGAAAGTTAATAGATGTTGAATGTGCTAAAGTTGATATAGGTACATATAAAGGAAGAATTGGATCAATGAGTTATAACATTAACAAAAATAATGGTATTACTTTTAGAGAAGGTCTTGAGCATATACAAGCACATTATCCATTTTACAATAAAGAAACTTTAACAGATGAATATAATAATAATAAATATTCATTACAAATGATTGAAAATAGTGTTGGTAAATTGTTAGATATATCAGAAATATTAAAGCTAATAGTATTTGATTGTTTGATTGGAAATAGCGACAGACATCATAGTAATTGGGGAGTTATACCATACATTAAAAAGGTTGATGATGAAAAATATTTGAAGTTAAGATTATGTCCTTTATATGACAATGGTTCGTCACTATGTGCTTATGAAGATAATAACAATATAGAAGTATTTTTTAAAGATAAAATGAAGTTTGAAGCATTAATAAATACAAAGTCAAAATCTGCAATAGGCTGGGAAAATGAAAGACCAATTAGACATTTTGATTTATTAAAAAGACTAAAAGACAGCAAATATGAAGAAACTATCCCATATATAGAGAAAATAAAAAATAATGTTAATGAGAAAAGCGTAGACGAAATTTTAACTGAATTTGATAACAATATAATAAATGAAGATATGAAAAAATTATTAAAAATGTTTCTTTTAGAAAGAAGAAAAAGAATGTTAGAAATATATAATTTGAAAGATGAGGTGTAAAAGAAAAATGGAAAAAGATTTAGTATATTTAGTATGGACGGATGTAAAAACAGGCAACAAATATAAAGTTGCTATGTTATATAAAGAAAATGAAACATATTATTTTAAATATATTTTAGAAAATGTAAAAGAAGCCCAAAAAGATGGATTTGAATTATTAGTTGCTTTTCCGCAAATCAATGCAACATACGAAAATCCACATCTTTTTGCAGTATTTGGAGCAAGACTTCCAGATAGAAGGAGACCTGAAATTGACAAGATTTTAAAAGAATATGGCATGACAGAATATAATGAATTTGAATTATTAAAAAGAAGTGGTGCAAAACTACCGACTGATAATTATGAATTTGTAGAAGAATAGTGTTAAAATGAATAAAAAATAAAATATTTATTAATGGGATTCCAGACGGAATCCCATTTGCCTACTTAAAAAGATTTACTAATTTCATTTAACGGAACGAGTGTGATAGGTCCTTCATAATGACCTTTTTCGCATGCATCCAAAACATCCTTAAAGAATTCATCAGAAGAATTCAGCTTTTGTACTGAAACTGCGATGAAGCCAGGCATAGAGAGACCATTCCAGTCAGCTGAAATTGTTGCTTCTTCTCCTTTAGAGATTTGGGAGAAAGCAAAATCGTAGCTTTCATTTCCTGGTTTCATTTGATAACCTGAGTCATCCCAGACAGTCCAGTTTGCCCAAATAAACAGACCAATTTGGTCTTTTTCTTTGGCTTCTATCAAAGTGTCCCGAAGTAATTTTTCTGTCATAGTAGTTCCTCCTGAAATTTTTATAGGCAGTAACGTATTTAAAATACATTATAATTGTAGCAAATTTTTGCGTTAAAATCAAGTATTAGAGCAATTATATAACAGGTTGCAATTGGTTAGACTCTTACACTTCCATATATTAAAATATATATGGAGGTGTTTTTTATGCTAGGAAAGTATGGAACTATTTATAAAAATTATTTAAAAGAATATAAGAAAGCTATGTATGATAATTTAAAAAGTAAAGGTAAATTAGAATAACATTGTTATCAAAGAGAGCTTGAACTTAAAGAATTAAGAGAAAGATTAGAAGGACAAATAAAATCAAAGAATCCACCACCTAAAACAGATGAGTTTATTGTTGTGGCAAGATATAACCAAATGATAGATGAACAAGTAAATGAAATGTTATTAAAAGAAATAGAATTTTAAAGCAATTTGTTAGAGGAAAAGGCATAATATGTATTGAAATTTACATAAAAATATGATAATATAGTAATCGCATAAATTGCACAGTATAACCGATAAAATAATTATTTAGCGAAAGGAGATTAGTAATTTATGAATGTTTTTGTAGGCTGTTCGTCAAGAGATACCAATAATGAAGATTACAATAGAATAGCTGGAGAAATTGGCAATTTTATTGTAAGAGGTAAACACAACTATGTTTTTGGTGGATGCGACATGGGTTTGATGGGTAAAATTTATTCAGTAGTGTCTAACAGCACAGAGAGTAAAGTTATTATTACCATCGCTAAAGCATATGAAGATGATTTGAAAACTCTTTCCTACAGTGAAGCACATATGTTTGATACTGTAAATGAGAGAAAAAATGCTTTTATGAAATTAGCAGATGTAATGATTTTTATTCCTGGAGGTATAGGGACTATTGATGAATTATTAACTGCAATCGAGACCAGAAGAAATCATGAACATGATGTTCCTATTATTATAATAAATGCCAACAATTTTTTTGGACATTTATTAGATATGCTTAATCGAATTTATGATGAAAGTTTTGCAGATTCAAAAAACAGCAAATTGTATTTTGTTGCAAATACTGTAGAAGAAGCTGTAAATCATTTATCAGAGTTAACAAACAAATCCATTAATAATTATTAAGGAGGAAAAAATTATGTCGGACGCTTTTACAGGAGTTATGAACTCCAAATGGAATGAGGAGGTTGTGGAATATTTAGCTTCTAAATTTAATTCCGTTAATCCTCGGATTATAGTGTTATCGAAAGCCGTTTTTATCAATGCAACTTTAGCTAAATTTGATAATGTAAGTTTTATTATCAATGCAGCTGGCGAATGTCTCGAATTATCATTTGCAAAAGTTGACACAGATAAGATGGATTCTGTAATCCAAGAAATTCTGAAATGGGATGCATTTACCAAACATCCATCTCGATTTTACGTAAAAGTTGATAAGGACACTTCACGTTCTATCTTGTTTGATACAGGTGTATATCAGTCGCCTAATGGCTTTAAGAGATATTTTCACAGATATGAAACTGAAGTAACTCAAATTAAAAACAAATAGTAATCGTGAGATAGCAGTCGCTTACTGAACAGTAGGCGACTCTTTCTTTTATAAAAGAAAAGTATATTTATATCAGTTTATCTATCTCTATATTTATTTTTAGTTTTATCCTTTTCTCTCTGTTCAGCTTTTTGTTTTTCTTCTTTTAACTTTTGATGAAGCTCATATATTTTAATTTTATCTATTCTACTTTGAATATTATCACAATGTCTTATTTCTTCAGCAAGCGGTGTAATCTTTTTAGAAATTTCTGCAATTTGATTTTCAATGCTTTTCTTTTCAGTTTCTGTTTTAGCTCTTTTATGCTTTTTCCATAAGTTTTCTCTTTCACTTTTTAGAGGATTAATTTTATCATAAGCAGATTTTTTAAAATCAAACAATCCTTGTTCCGTATTAATCTTATATTTAGCTAAAAATTTTGCTTGATTTGAATATTCATCCATTTGTTTTATTTCTTTTAACAATTCTGGAGTCATTCTTGTTATATTCGATTTTGAGATATTTTCTACATTTATCCCGAATAATTTCTCATAATGAAATATCAAACCAAGAATAGAGCTTTTACTTTGAAAGTGACTTTCTTTTATATTGTTATATTTTTGAAAAGTTCTGTCAAGTAATGATTTAGGATTAGGAGTGTATGGAAAATGTGGCTGAGTTTCTAATATTCTTTTATAAATATTTTCTTTTGAATATTTATTTCCAAATTGTCTTTCAATTCTAGTGTTTCTTTTATAAGGCTCTCGCCTAATTGATAAAGTATCATTCTTACCAGTAACAATATAATCTAAATCTTGAAGAATTTTTATAAACTCATTATAATCTTTTGCATTTTCTATTGCATAATCAATAGAATCTTTCATTAACTCTTTATATAAACTACTTGTAGCATATTTATTATATTTTTCTTCTTGTTTTAAAACACTTAATCCATAATCTTCACAAAGTCTATCAGATGTTTTTCGCATAGTAGCATAATCCTTTTTAGTATTGCAAAATCTTTTTCCGTCTAGGAAAGAAACAGAGTTTAAAACAAAATGATTATGAATATTGTCTGTATTTAAATGAGTTGAGACAACTACTTGATATTTATCTCCCCATAGTTCTTCAGCAAGTTTTATTCCAATTTCATGTGCTTGTTCTGGTGTAACTTCTTTTTCAGCAAAAGATTGAATTGCATGAAAACATTCTATACCACCTGTTTTAAAAAAATGTTTTTTTACATTCTACATTTCATAAAAAGCAGTATCAGGCATACAATTTATACCTGATACATAGAGCTTGTGTTCTGTTTTTTCTCCATTAATTGCATATTCAATAAGGGTGTCTAGTCTGCTCTTGAATTTCCATATTTTTGTTGTAGCCATTTGAAACTCCTTTCTTTTGAGGAGTAAGATAAACTTCTTGCATACTTAAAACAAAATCTTGAATTTGATTTAATAATGGTGTAAATTTATCTTCTCTCATATAACCTTGATATCTGTTATAAGTTCTTGCCATTTGGTTTAAATTGTTTGCCATATTTCTTAATAAAGAAAGTATTTCATAAAATCTTTCATCAGGTTGTTCTTTTAATTGATAATCTAAAATTATTTTCCTGAAAAATTCTGATTTGTGCAATCCAGATTTTTTTACTTTTTCATCAAAGATTTTTTTCTCTTCTTCATTTAAGAAAACATTAATTTTTATATTACGATTTCTCATAAAATTTCGCCTCACTTTCTAAAAAATTTTATAATTTATTTTTATTTTAAAATTCCAATTTTTTTGAAGAAAAAGTAAGCCTCTTTACCACCTAAAAAGAATATTTCTTTTTCTTCTATTGATTGCATATCGTAATAAATTTGTACTAATTTTGAGAGAGCTGTACACTCTTTATTTGATAAATTTCTGTTTTCAGTTTGACCTTCTAAAATCCAAACTAGATTTTCATTTTCATCTAAAATTCGGTGATATTTTTCTTGTAATTTTATATATTTTTGATTTTTCTTTCTTAAAATTTTTTTAACATCATCTAAATATTCTTCAAACATATCTTCATATTCTTTAAAAAATGATTTTATTTCTAACATAACAATTCCTCCTAAACATATATCAATTCTTTTAATATAATTTCTTCAGCAGAGTGCTTTATATTGTTCATTAATCCAACCCATTTTAGTTGGTCTTTTGCTTTTAATTCTTCAGTAATATTTTCTTTTTGGGCAAATTGTTTCATTAATAAGTCAAATCTTTCATTAGCAATTTTATCAATTTCCATTAAATGTTTTTGTAGTTTATTATCCATTAATAAAAGAGTGTATTCAGCTTTTTTATGTTCTTTTAAATATCTTAATCTTAATTTTCCGTATTTTCCTATTTCAAAATTTTTCATATTTTCTGGTGCAACTAAATTAGGTAAATAGTAATCGCCAACTTTTGTATATTCAATTTTCATATTAAATCAATTCCTTTCATTTTTATTTATAGAAACCTGAGGGAGAGAGCGAAGATGATTAGGCGTAATAATCCCAATGTTTAAAAAGGATTATTACACCTAGAGAATAAGAAATCGTCAGTCGGTCGCTTCGTTTCATAGGTAGTCTAGTAAGTAGAAGAACTACTAAAATTGCTGATAATTTATCAATGTGCATACTTGTCCACACTTTTTACAATTGCAAATCCATATCCAAGCTTTGCCTCCCAAGAACTCTTTTATTATTGTGAGTCTATGGTTGTAAAATCTCACTCACGCACTTTGTATAAATAGACCGTTTATACGAATACGGGCTAACTTTATAGCATCGGCTTGCCAAACCTAGTACTTTTATAGAGGTACTGCATTTCTCTGCATAATAAAAAGACCATCTATAGTAATGACTATAAAGGCCTTCTTATAAATTATATTTATTTAATGAGATGTTTTCTCTTTATATTTTTCAAATAATATAGTAATTAAATTATCCGCATATTCTTTTTCCTTAATATCAGTAATTTCATTATAATAATATTTTTTTATTATAATTATTTCATTAGAAGTTATATTAACGTCAAAAAAATTTACAAGCTGATAGGGATTTTCAATAGTATTTCCAGTAAAATTAGGGTCTAGCATACATTGATATATTATAGTAGCCATAAACTCAGTAAATTCTTTTTTGGTGAACTCACCTTTTTGACATTTTTGAAATTTGGGTATAGAATTAATTGCTGCATTTTTCATTAAATTTATATTTGAGTGGACACTATTTCCTATATCTAAATAAGCATCATCTGGAATTATTCTATCATTTGATACTGTCCCAGAATAATTAGCTTTCTTTATTTTTTCAGCATATCCCATCAAATTAACAGGAGGCATAACAATATTGTTAATTGCTGTCATCATTAACAAGTAAAATAAATATAAATTATTTTCTAATTTATCTTCATGTGTAACCAATATGGTATTATCAGTAGGAACAATTTCAATTTCTTTAAAACCATGTCTATTTATACCAAAAATTAATCCTTTATCCAAAATGCATACAATGCTTAACCTATTTTTTATATCTATACTATTATTAAACTCATCAATTTTTTTTACAATGTTATTTAAACTGGTGTCACTAGAATATGCAAATATCATGCATATTGGTGGAATAATAGAAGAAATTATTAAAGGAGATGAGAAAGGTTTTGTTTTTTCTAACTTTTTTACACTTTCTATATTTTTAATACTTTTCTCTAGTTCATCAACTGTTAGTGTTGATTTTACTTCGATAGTAGCATAGACACTCTCAATAGGAATTACTTGTACACTTTCAGTTTCCATTAATTTAGGGCTATTAAAATTATCATAAATTATAAAATCTTGTTGCCTACTTTGAGTTTCATTAGCATCAACAATAACTCCATTTCCTATAGCATATTTAGTTGGAAAAAGTTTAGATAAATATTCTTTTAATTTATCCTCTCGAATTGTTCCTTTTAATCCATTATGCTCGATTTTACTGCTTAATTTTTGATAATCACTTTGTAAATTCTTTGCCATTTCTTGTAAATTATAAATAAACATATTTATTCCTCCATACTACGAAATTTTCCTAATTATATCATATTTTCGTGAAAAATAAAATCAATAATAAATAGTCTATTACATCTAACATATCTAACAAAACATCTAACATTTTTTCAAAAAACCTGCAAAAAGTATAAAAACTATGTTATAGTTAAGCAAGTAAGAAAAACGATGACGAGTGCTAGAAAATCCATAGTTTTGAGCTTCCTAAAAAGTAATATTTAATACTAAAAATAAATAAATATAAAATAGCTTAAAAGACTCAAAATCGTGCGGAAAACCATGTGGGTTCGAGTCCCACCATCGGTACCAAAAATAATAAAAAAGAATATTCAGAAATGAATATTCTTTTTTTATTTTGGGAAATATTTAAAATAAGAGTTATAAAAATGGAAGGAGCAAAGTCAAAAAATTGATATACACAATAACATTTAACCCCGCGCTAGACTATATAATCAAAATAGAAAATTTCAAAACAGGAGAAATAAATAGAAGCAAAAAAGAACATATTTTAGCAGGAGGAAAAGGAATCAATGTTTCAATTGTCTTAAAAGCATTAGAAATAGAATCAACAGCATTAGGCTTCATAGCAGGCTTTGTAGGAGATGAAATTGAAAGAAAAGTAAAAGAATATGGAATAAAAACTGATTTTATTAAAATAGAAAATGATATCTCAAGAATTAATGTGAAAATTGCAGAAACAAATAAAGAAACAGCAATAAACACAAAAGGACCTTTTATTGATGAAACATATATTGAATTATTATATCAAAGAATAGAAAAAATAGAAAATGGGGATATATTAGTATTATCAGGTAGTGTGCCTAAAGGGATAGAAAATAATATTTATCAAAATATCTGCAAAAAATTAGAAAAAAAAGATGTAAAAATAGTTGTTGATACGACAGGGGATTTATTGTTAAAAACACTAGAATATAAGCCTTTTTTAATAAAGCCAAATCAAGATGAATTAGGCGAAATTTTTAATGTTAAAATTTCTAATCGGGCAACAAGTAATTGAATATGCAAAAAAATTACAAGAAAAAGGAGCTCAAAATGTATTAGTGTCTATGGGAAGTGAAGGGGCAATACTTTTAGATAAAAATGGGTACTCATATACAATGAAACTATCGAGTAAACAGCAAAGAATTAATACAGTAGGAGCAGGAGATTCAATGGTAGCAGGATTTATAGCCGGATATCAGACATTTCACGATTATAAAAAAGCACTCCAAATGGGAGTATCAGCAGGCACAGCTACTGCAAATTCAACATTTTTAGCAACTAAAGAAGAAATATTACAATTATTTAGAGAATTTAGAGGATAGAAGTCGGATGTCAGAGGTCAGAGGTTAGAGGTCAGAGGTTAGAGGTTAGAGGTTGGATGTTGGAAGCTAGATGTTGGAAGTTAGAAATCGGATTTCCAACTTCCGATTTCCATTTCACCAACATCTATTTCACCAAAAAAAGAAAGGAATTAGAAAATTATGAAAATTACAGATTTATTAAAAAAAGATTCTATCGATTTAAATGTAGAAGCTTCAAATAAAGAAGAAGTACTAAAAAAAGCAGTAGAATTAATGAACAAAAATGGAAACATTACAGATAAAGACAAGTATTTAGAATTAGTAATGAAAAGAGAGGAAGAAGGTTCAACAGGAATTGGAGAAGAAATTGCAATACCTCATGGAAAAGGTGATAGTATATCAGCTCCAGGACTTGCTGCAATGGTAATACCAAATGGAGTAGATTTTGAGTCACTAGATGGAAAACCAGTTAAATTATTATTCTTAATTGCTGCACCTAATACTAAAGAAAATGTTCACTTGGAAGTTTTAAGCCGTTTATCTACTTTATTAATGGATGAAAAATTTAGAAAAGAATTATTAAATGCAAAATCTAAAGAGGAATTTTTAAAAGTAATAGACCAAGCTGAAAAAGAAAAATCAGGTGAAGAAAAAAAGAAAGAAGAAAATTATGAATTATTAGGAATTACTTCTTGTCCAACAGGAATAGCTCATACTTATATGGCTGCTGAAGGTTTAGAGCAAATGGGAAAAGAATTAGGACATCCAATTAAGATAGAAACTCAAGGACAATCAGGTGCACAAAATGTACTTACAGATGAAGAAATAAAAAAAGCAAAAGCGATTATTATTGCATCAGATGTTAATGTAGATTTATCAAGATTTGATGGAAAAAGAGTACTTAGAGCTAGTGTAACAGATGGTATTCGTAAACCAAAAGAATTAATTGAAAAAGCTTTAAAATCAACTAATGAAATACCAATTTATCATAATAAAGAAAATGATGAAGGAAATAATAAAAGTGGAAAGCAAAAAGGCGGTATATATAAACATTTAATGAATGGTGTTACACATATGTTGCCATTTGTAGTAGGTGGAGGAATTTTAATTGCAATAGCTTTCTTACTAGATGATTATTCGATAGACCCATCAAATTTCGGAATGAATACACCAGTTGCGGCATTCTTTAAAACTATTGGTGGTATGGCTTTTGATTTTATGCTTTTAATTCTGTCTGGATATATAGCAATGAGTATTGGAGATAGACCAGGATTAGTAGTTGGTTTTGTTGGTGGAGCAATTGCCAAAGCGGGAACAACATTTACATCATTAAGTAACCCAGAAGAAGTATTAGTTAGCTCAGGCTTTTTAGGAGCATTACTTGCAGGATTTATAGGTGGATATGTTATTGTCTTTTTAAGAAAATTATTTAGTTTTATGCCAAAAAGCTTGGAAGGTATTAGAACTATTTTGATATACCCAGTTGCAGGTATATTGTTAATAGGAATTATCATGCTAATAATTAATCCATTTGTAGCAGCAATAAATACAGGATTAAATAATTTCCTTTTCTCTTTAAGCGGTGTAAATAAAATAATATTAGGAGCAATTTTAGCTGGAATGATGTCAGTCGACCTTGGAGGACCAGTAAATAAAGCAGCATATACTTTTGGAACTGGAATGTTGGCAGAAGGACATTACGAAATTATGGCAGCAGTTATGATAGGCGGAATGGTAGCTCCACTTGCAATAGCTCTACTTGCTACATTTTTACCTAAAAAATTGCCCCAAAAAGAGAGACAAGCAGGTTTATTAAATTATGTTATGGGATTATCATTTATTTCAGAAGGTGCAATACCTTTTGCATCTGCAGACCCTATTCGTGTATTGCCAGCTTGTGTTGTTGGCTCAGCGGTTTCTGGTGCTTTATCTATGGCTTTTAATTGTAGTTTGATGGCTCCTCATGGTGGTATTTTTGTGTTACCTTTAATTGGAAATTGGTTTTGGTATGTAGTTGCATTAGTTGTTGGATCATTTGTAGCTATGGGAATTATGGCTGCATTAAAGAAGAATGTGTGGGAAAAATAATTGAAAGGATTTGATTTGTTATGGTAAAAGAAACTTTTGTGATAGAAAATGAGACTGGACTTCATGCTAGACCTGCTACTGAAATTGCAAAAATAGCGATGAAGTATAAATGTGATGTTAATGTAATTGTAAATGGAAAGACAATAAATGCTAAGTCTCCTCTTATGATTATGTCTGCAGGGATTAAGTCAAAAACAGAATTAGAGATTTTGTGTGATGGTGAAGATGAGGAACAGGCAATAAAAGAATTAAAACATTTTTGCAGTCTAATTTAGAATAAATGTTATAGGAAGAGGGAGTTATATGCTAAAAGGAAAAGGTGTTTCTGAAGGTATTGGATTAGGTAAAGTAGTAA
Organism: uncultured Clostridium sp.; assembly: GCA_945877035.1. Lineage (GTDB taxonomy): Bacteria > Bacillota > Clostridia > TANB77 > CAG-508 > CAG-269. The sequence continues at coordinate 30,003 of CAMCQH010000011.1, forward strand.
TATTAAAAAATGAAGAGATAAAACCTGAAAAAATTCAAATTGAAGATGTAGAGTTAGAAAAAGAAAATTTCTATCATGCAGTTCATGAGGTAGAGGCAGAAATTGAAGAATTAATAAATAAATTATCTGGTACAGAAAAAGATATATTGCAAGCATATTTAATGATATTGCAAGATCCTACATTAGTACAAGAAACAGTCGAAATAATAGAAAAAGAAAAATGTAATGCAGCATATGCAACAGAAGTAGGTTTTAATACAATAATTCAAATGTTTGAAGAAATGGATGACCCCTATATGGCTGCAAGAAGTGCAGATATAGCTGATATGAAGAAAAAAGTTTTATATAAAATTCTTAATAAAGAAGAGATTAATTTATCACAATTACCACCTAATACAATTCTTGTTACAAATGAATTAACAACATCAGATACTGCTAAATTAAATTTAAAAAGTATAGCAGGAATTATTACTGAAGTAGGTGGAGTAAACTCTCATATGGCTATTATGGCAAGAACACATGAAATTCCAGCAGTCGTTGGAATCAAACAGATAATGAAACAAATAAAAGAAAACGATTCTATTGCAATAAATGGTGGGACTGGAGAAATTTTTGTAAATCCGTCTAACGAAGAATGGAAAGAATTTGAAGAAATAAAAGAAAATTCGAAAAAAGAAAAAGAAAAATTAAAAACATATAAAAACGAAATATCATCAACAAAAGATGGTCATCATATTGAACTTTTAGCAAATATTGGAGGACCACAAGATATAGAACTTGTAATTAATAATACAGCAGAGGGAGTTGGATTATTAAGAAGTGAATTTCTCTACATGAATGCCGAAGATTTTCCAATAGAAAAAGAACAATTTGAAGCATATAAAAAAGTAGCAGAAAAACTTCAAAACAAAAGAATAGTTATTAGAACATTAGATATTGGTGGAGATAAAAATTTAAAATATATGAAACTACCAAGAGAGGACAATCCTTTTTTGGGTTATAGAGCAATTAGAATTTTTTTAGATAATATCAGCTTGTTTAAAGTTCAATTAAGAGCAATTTTAACTGCAAGTGCATATGGCAATTTAGCAATTATGCTACCAATGATTTCTTCCATAGAGGAATTGAGAGAATCTAAAAAAATTATTCAAGAGGTAAAAGAAGAATTAAGAGCAAAGAAAATACCATTTAACGAAAATATAGAAATCGGAATTATGATTGAAATACCATCAGCAGCTTTAATGGCAGAAGAATTAGCAAAAGAATGTGATTTTTTTAGTATTGGAACAAATGATTTAATTCAATATACAGTAGCTGTTGAAAGAGGAAATGAAAAGGTTGCAAATTTATATACACATTTTCATCCTGCTGTAATAAAATTAATTAAATCTGCTATTGATGGTGCCCATAAAAACAATATTTTATGCGGGATGTGTGGAGAAGCGGCAGGAGACCCTTCATTTATTCCATTATTGGTAGGACTAGGATTAGATGAATTTTCTATGAATGCAAATAAGATTTTACAAACAAGAAAACTAATTAGAGAACTAAATTTCCAAGATTGTCAGAAATTAGCAGATGAAATTTTAAAATTAAATTCTAGTGAAGAAATAAAAAGAAAGCTGATTAAATAGAAACACTATAAAATTTATGGTGTTTTTATTGATTTTTATAGCAAAATATTATATAGTAATTTTGTATTTTAGAAGCAGAAAGGGAAAAATAAATCATGAAAAAAATCTATATAATACTAACATATACAGGAACAATGCTATCAAAAATAATAAAATATTATACAGGAGATGAATTCTCACATGTATCAATTGCTTTAGATCCACAATTAAGAAAAATGTATAGTTTTGGAAGATTAAATCCATATAATCCTTTTTGGGGAGGATTTGTTCATGAAGGAATAAATATAGGAACATTTAAGAGGTTTTCAAGAACAAGAGCAAAAGTATATTCTTTAGAAATAGAAGATGAGCAATATGAAAAACTAAAATATGCAATTTTTTATATAAAGAAATTAAGAAAACATTATAAGTTTAATACATTAGGACTTTTTGCAGTAGGGTTCAAAATAAAAATAAGAGCAGATAAATCTTTTTATTGTGCAGAATTTGTAAAACATGTATTAGAAGAAGCAAACATAGAAACAATGTTACCAGATTTAGTAAAACCAGAAGATTTTAAATTAATTAAAAATTTGAAACTAGAATATGATGGACTTTTAAAATTTTATAAATAGTAACCTAATATGATGTCATTATCTTAAATAAAAAACATATATTGTAATAATGAAATTTAAGGTGGTGATTTTGTGAAAAATACATATACAGTAGCACTAGCAGGAAACCCGAATGTAGGAAAATCGACAATATTCAACAGCCTAACAGGAATGCACCAGCATACAGGAAACTGGACAGGAAAAACAGTAGCAAATGCAACTGGAAAGTCAATTATAAAAGACAAAGAATTTACATTTGTAGATATACCAGGTACATATTCAATAATGTCAAATTCAGAGGAAGAAGAAATTGCAAGAGATTATATATGTTTTGGAAATCCAGATGTAACAGTAATTGTAGTAGATAGTACATGTTTAGAAAGAAATTTGAATTTAGTATTTCAAATAATGGAAATAACAGATAATATAATAGTTTGTGTGAATTTATTAGATGAAGCTAAAAAGAAAAAAATAAAAATTAATCTTAAAAAATTAGAACAATTGTTAGGAGTTCCAGTTGTAGGAACAACAGCTAGAGATAAACGTACACTAGAAAAATTAAAAGATACAATACATAAAGTATGTACAGGTGAGATTATACCTTGCCCAAATGAAGTAGAGTACAGTTCAAAAATAGAAGAAAATATTAATTTATTAGAAGAAAAATTATCAGAGGTTTACAAACAAGATACTGAAACAGAATACAGGTCGGATACAACAGTAATTGAAAATGAAGAAATTTCTAAAAAATTATATAAATGGATTTCTCTTAAACTAATTGATGGTGAAGAAAAAATTTTAAATTCAATAAAAAATCAATTAAATATAGATTTTGAAAATGAAAATATTCAAAATTGTTTGTCAGATGTAAAACAAAAATTAGAAGAAGAAAATATTACAACAAATAATTTTAAAGATAAAGTAGTAGCAGATATTATGAAAAAAGCAGAAGATGTTTCAAAAGAAGTATGTACATTTGAAAATAAAGATTATAGTTCAAGAGATAGAAAAATAGACAAAATTTTAACATCAAAAAAATTTGGAATCCCAATAATGATTTTATTTCTAGGACTTATATTTTGGATTACAATAGTTGGAGCAAATTATCCTTCTCAAGCTTTATTTAGTTTGTTTAATTGGATTCAAGACAAACTAGTCATATTTGCAGAATATGTGCATTCTCCACAATGGGTTTCAAATATGTTGATAAATGGTGTATATCAGACATTAACATGGATTATAGCTGTAATGCTTCCACCAATGGCAATATTTTTTCCATTATTTACAATATTGGAGGATTTAGGATATTTACCAAGAATTGCATTCAACATGGATGGATTCTTCAAAAAAGCTTGTTGTAGTGGTAAACAAATGATTACAATGTGCATGGGATTTGGTTGTAATGCATGTGGAGTAACAGGGTGTAGAATAATAGATTCAACAAGAGAAAGATTAATTGCAATATTAACAAATAATTTAGTTCCATGTAATGGAAGATTTCCATTTTTGATATCAATAGCAACAATATTTATTGCAGGCGCATATGCGGGAGGAAATGGATTATTATCATCAATTTTATCAACAGTAGCAGTAATAGTTGTTATAATATTTGGAATATTTTTAACATTAATAATATCAAGAATATTGTCAAATACAATATTAAAAGGAATGCCATCATCAATGGTGTTAGAATTACCGCCATACAGAAAACCACAATTTGGAAAAATACTAGTGCGTTCTATATTTGATAGAACATTATTTGTATTAGGAAGAGCTATTTCAGTTGCAGCTCCTGCAGGACTTGTAATTTGGATATTAGCTAATGTAGGAATTGATGGAGCAAGCTTACTTTCAATAATTGCTAATTTCTTAAATCCATTTGCTCAATTGATGGGATTAGATGGATATATTTTGACAGCATTTATTTTAGGAATGCCTGCAAATGAAATTGTTTTACCAATAATTTTGATGTGCTATTTAAAAGGTGGGGCATTAGTAAACATAGAAGATACTGTACAAATAGGACAGATTTTAATTCAAAATGGTTGGAATATGCTAACTGCTATGAATGTAATGTTATTTACTATTTTGCATTTTCCGTGTACTACAACACTTTTGACTATTAAAAAAGAGACTGGAAGTTGGAAGTGGAGTGGGCTTGCTTTTGTAATTCCGACAGTTTGTGGAATAGTGCTTTGTATGTGTACGACATTTGTGTATAATGTTTTGAATGTCTTATTATAAAGAGTAACATTGATTTGTTACTCTTTTATAATAAAAATTTAATAAGATTTTTTTAGATTTTTATTGACATTTTGTTTTGACTAAAGTAAAATTAGAAGTGATATACAACAATATGTGAAAATATTTCACATTATAAAATTTTTACGAAAGAAGGAGAAAGTTATGAAAAAATTTTTCAAAAAAGAAAATCGAGGTATCACACTTGTAGCTTTGGTTATAACAATAATTTTATTGTTGATTTTAGCAGCAATATCAATACAAGCACTAACAAATCAAGGATTATTTGGAAGAGCAAATGAGGCAAAAAGAGAGTCTGAAATAGCAAACATAAAAGAAAAGATAGCTTTAGATATTTATGAAAAACAATTAGAACCACCACTAGGAAATATAACAGAAGGAGAATTAGAAACAATTTTAGGAAAGTATGGAACAGTAAATAAAGGAGAAGATGGAACAATAATAGGAATAACAACAGATGAAGGATATGAAATATTATTGTCAGAAATCTATTCAGGTGGAACAACAGAAGATGTAAAAACATTGTTAGCAGATGGAAGTTGGAATAGTAGTAAACAAGTAAATAGCCCCAAATTAATGGAAGGAATGACAGGAATATACTGGGATACAGAAGGAAATGAAGTAAAAGTAACAGTAGAAAATCAAGATAATTGGTATGATTATAATAATCAAAAATGGGCAAATGCAAAAACAGAAGATGGAAGTTATTGGGTATGGATACCAAGATACGAATATAAAATAACAACACCATACACAAGTACAGCATCAACAATAAGTGTAAAATTCATACCACAAACACAAACAACAGTAGATCCAGACTACACATATATACACCCAGCATTTGAAGATGGAAGTGCAAATGGAAAAAATAATAATTATATGAATGGTGAGTGGGATGCAGAAATACCAGGATTCTGGGTTGCAAAATATCCAGCAGGATTCCAAGCAAATACAATAACAAATAATGCAGGAACATTATCAACAACAATATCAAATAGTAGTGATACAGTAGTATATTCAGATAAAAATTATACATCTTATAATAGTAGTTATACAACAAATGCTTTAGGACAAACATTATCATCAAATCCAAAAATGTCATACCCAGTGTTTAAACCATTAACATATGCATACAACAATATATCAACAGGAGATAGTTATACACTATCACAAGAAATAAAAAATGCAACTAGCTTTTACGGATTAAATTCAACAAAAACAGATTCACACCAAATGAAAAATAGTGAGTGGGGAGCTGTTGCTTACTTAACTCAAAGTTCATGCGGAAGAAGTGGAACAGAAGTAAATTTAAATAATTATTACACTGCAGAATCAAGCCCATGGAGAACAGCTATAACAGGAATGTGCACAAATGGTACATCAGGAGATAAAACAACAACATTAGGAAAGCCATATAATGATATAACAGTAGGTGTAAAAGGAAGCAGTACAGGAAATATAAGCGGAGTATATGATTTAAACGGTTGTGTATGGGAAAGAACATCAGCATATATAACAAATGGAAATGCAAATCTTTCAACATATGGAAGTTCATATGTATCAACATCAGCTAATACAAATGGATATTTAACACTAAGTACAAAATATGCAACAGTATATCCATATAACTCAAGTGATAGTAATACAAATAATTATACTACATATAGTGGAAAAAAATCAAGTACTTATGGATATGGAGATGCAATACTAGAAACATCAACTACAGGAAGTGGAACTACTAGCTGGAATACAGGCTACTCTAGCTTACCGTACACTACTGCTCCGTTCTTCGCACGTGGGGGCGATTACACTGCTAGTTCTCGTGCGGGTGCGTTTGCCTTCTATGGTACCAATGGAGCTCCTTATTACCATAACGGTTTCCGCGCGGTGTTGGTTGGTGTATAGCACTTAGGATTTTCATTGGACCACTTAATATAGAACTACTAATGGGGGCGTAAGCCCCTTATAACATTTAATTAAAAAGTTTACAAAAAAACTTGACATTTATAATCTATGGCTTTATAATAAATATGTCTTGAAACTGAGAGGTATCTACTTCGAGGTGAAATTATTGTTCAAATTTAAAATATTCAAAATTTTTATTCAAAAAACAAATCAAATCAAAAATCAAAAAAAACTATTAGAATCAATAAAACCAGGAGATTTAGTCTGGGCGAAAATGCCACTTCCAAAAAAAGAATTAAATCAAATAGAAGAAAACCATCAAGTTAGGCCATATCTTATTGCGTATAAAGATAAGTTTAACATTTATGCATACAAATCTTCCTCGAAAAGTTATGAAAGATTAAATAATTATGAAGAATACTCCATCAATTCTTTAAGATATAATCGAAATAAAAATAGTTTTATTGATCTAACAAAAATCTACAAAATTCCGTTTTTTAATTTAAAATCAAGATATATAACATTAAATCAATTCGACCTAAAAAATATAGAAAAAAGATTGCAAATCCAAGCAAATAAAAATAATAAAAATATCTTTCAGTTTCCAATAGACATCTATATTTTAGAGGGAGATGTGGTTGAAGTTAATAATCAATTATATTATATATATGCTTCAGATAATGTGTATATATATTGCTTAAATCTTTTTAAATATAATCCAAAAGATATTAAAAAATATGAAATTATTAGTATTAATAGTAAAATGTATTATGTGAGTTTTAAAGAAATGACAAGCTTTAAGAGAACAACAAAAATGAAGATTGTAGATATTGCATATAAAAGTGAAAAGGAGGTAATTTTAGAAAAGAAATTTTTATCAAAAAAAGCATTGAAAAAACAAAAAAAATAATGTATTATATGTACCAGAGATAGAGGTGGATTATGAAATCAAACTACTTTAAATATATTTTTATAATATTTGCAATAGCGATAACAATATTTGCAATAGTAAAAATAAAGACAGATGAGCAAAAAAAAGAAGCACAAGTATATGAGACAAAAGAAGAAACAGAGGAAGAAATAACAGAAATAAAATTAGGAGTAGCATCATTTGATAGTATAAATCCAATATTAAGTAAAAATAAAAATGTTCAAGATATATCAAAAATAATATTTGAACCATTGATGACATTAACATCAGACTACAAGCTAGAAAACAGTCTTGCTAAAGAATGGGCAAAGCAAAATGAAACAACATATATAATAAAATTAAGAGATGATAAAAAATGGTCAGATGGACAAAAATTTACAGCAGAAGATGTAAAGTTTACAATAGATAGATTAAAAGATTCAGATACAATATATTCTTCAAACGTACAATATGTAACAACTGTAGAAGTTGTAGATGATACAACTGTAAGAATTATATTAAGTCAAGAAGTTCCATTTTTTGAATATAATTTAACATTTCCAATATTATCAAGTAAATATTATAGTGATAAAGAATTCAATGCAGACATTGTGCCAGTAGGAACTGGAATGTATAAAGTTAGTGAAGTGCAAGAATCAGCATTGATTTTAACAAAAAATGATTATTATCCAGAAGCAAATAAATTGAAACTTGATAAAATAACTATATCAATATTTTCAAGTGTAGGAGAATTATATAATGCATTTAAAATCGGAAATATTGATTTAATAAGTACACAAAATAGTAATTTGAAAGAATATATAGGAACAATAGGATATCTTTCAAAAGAGATGAATGGTAGAGAACATGACTTTATTGCATTTAATACACAGAATCAAATATTATCGCAAGTAAATGTAAGAAAAGCAATAGGATATTCAATAGATAAATCAAATATTGTTTCAAGTGTTTATGGAAATAATTATTATACTTCAAGTTTTCCGCTAGACTATGGAAGTTGGATATATCAAGAACAAGATTCAAGCTCTGGATATAATCTAGAACAAGCAAAGCAAATTCTAGTTGATTATGGATGGAGTTATAAATATAAATATTGGCAAAAAACTGTAAATTATAAAACTCAAAGAATATCACTAAATTTTGTTGTAAAAGCAAGTGATGCAAGTAGGGTGTCAGTAGCAGAAAATATTAAACAGCAATTGGAAAATCAAGGCTTTAGAATAAATTTAATAAAGGCATCTGATGCACAGTACCAGAGTTATTTAACAAATAAAAATTATGATATGATTTTGTGTAGTATGAATTTATCTGTAAGTCCGGATTTATCAACATTTTTTGGGGAGAATAATTTAGCAAATTACTCAAATGAAGAAGTTACAAATTTGATGAATGAAGTGAAAAATTTAAAGGATGAGGAAAAATTAAAACAAGATTACAAAAGATTAGGAGAAATATATAAAACGGAAATGCCTTATTTGAGCTTGTATAATAATAAATATACAGTTGCATATAGTCAGGCATTGGCTGGGACATTAGAGCCAAACTGGTTTTATCAGTTTTATAATATAGAAGGTTGGCATAAATAAAAAAATTTTTAAAAAAGTATTGACAAAAACAAATGTTTAATGATATAAGTTAGTTATCAAACAAAAGTTCAATAATTAAAAGTGATTTAAGGAGGAAAAAATTATGGCAGAGAATACAGAAAAGAAAAAAGCGTTAGAGGCTGCAATGAGCCAAATAGAAAAACAATTTGGAAAAGGTTCAGTTATGAAACTTGGTGAATTTAAAGCAATGGAGATTGAAGCGATACCAACAGGAGCATTAAGCTTAGATATGGCTTTAGGTATAGGTGGTGTTCCTAGAGGAAGAATAATAGAAGTATTTGGACCAGAGTCATCTGGTAAAACAACACTTGCATTACATGTTGTTGCAGAAGCACAAAAAATGGGTGGAGAGGCAGCATTTATAGATGCAGAGCATGCTTTGGATCCAGTGTATGCAAAAAAATTGGGAGTAGATATAGATAATTTAATAGTATCTCAACCAGATACAGGAGAGCAAGCTCTTGAAATAACAGAAAGTTTAATAAGAAGTGGAGCTTTAGATGTAATAGTAGTAGACTCTGTTGCAGCATTAGTTCCAAAAGCTGAAATTGATGGAGATATGGGAGACTCTCATATGGGACTTCAAGCAAGATTAATGTCACAAGCATTAAGAAAACTTGCTGGTGCAATAAACAAAACAAAAACAGTATTAATATTTATAAATCAATTAAGAGAAAAAATAGGAGTAATGTTTGGAAATCCAGAAACAACAACTGGTGGTAGAGCATTAAAATTCTATGCTTCAGTTAGATTAGATATAAGAAAAATAGAAAATATTAAACAAGATGGTGAAGTAAAAGGAAATAGAGTAAGAGTAAAAGTTATTAAAAATAAAGTTGCTCCACCATTTAGAGAAGCAGAATTTGATGTAGTATATGGAGAAGGAATTTCAAAAGCTGGAAATATTTTAGACATGGCTGTTAATATGGACATAGTTGAAAAAAGTGGCTCTTGGTTTAGTTACAATGGCGAAAGAATTGGTCAAGGTAGAGAAAATGTTAAAAAATATTTACAAGATAATCCAGACATATTAGAAGATGTTGAGAAAAAAGTAAGAGCAAATTTTGCTAAAGCTTTTGAAGAGAGCCTAGGAGAAGAATTACCTGAAGTCGATGAAGATGGGGAATTCGAGGATAAGGATTAATAAATAATTTTAAAATTTAATTTTATCTCAAGTTATAGTAAATTTTCTATAACTTGAGATAAGTCTTATTAAATATTTTTATCAAATAAATTTTATTCGAAAATAAATTCAAAAATTAATAAATAAAAAGTGAAAAAATTTAAAATAATAATATTGAAAAAAGTACTTTTATATAGTAAAATGTAAAAAAAGAAAAGGAAGTAATAAATGTACACGATAGAAGAATTTGATAAAGAAAAAACAAAAGTATTAAAATATATGCTATACAAAAAAAGAAGTGAAAATGAAGTAAGAACTAAATTTTCAGGAACAATGGATGAAAATTTATTAGAAGATATAATCGAATATTTAAAACAAGCTAAATATATAGATGACAAAGAATATATAAGAAAAACAGTAAACAACTTTTTAGCATTAAAAAATTTATCTATAAAAGAATTAAAATATAAGCTATTATCAAAAGGCTTAAACAAAAACGATATTGAAGATTATATCTATGATAATAAAGGAGAACTAGAAGCGTACGAAATAAAATCAGCTTCAAATATAATATACAAAAAATCTACTTCTATGGAACAAGAAGAAATAAAACAGTATTTATTAAAAAAAGGATATAAATTAGAAAATATAAATAGAGCTATGGAAGATGAATAAGGAGAAAACGATGTCAATACTAACATTAGAAACAAAGAAATATTCAATAAAAATAGATAATTTTGAAGGACCACTAGATTTATTATGCTATTTGATAGACAAAAACAAAATGAATATATATGATGTGAATTTAAGTGATATAACAGAACAATACATAGAATTTTTAAATGCAATGGAAGAAATGAATTTAGAAATTGCCAGCGAATTTCTTGTTATGGCATCAACATTATTATATTTAAAGTCTAAAAAGTTATTGCCAAAACAAGAAGAGGAAGAAGAGGAAATAACTGAAGAAGAGCTAATAAGAAGAATAATAGAATATAAAAAATTCAAAGAAATAAGTAAAACTTTAAAAGAAAACTATAAATTATATTCAAATAGATTTTATAAAGGACAAGAAGAAATTAAACTTCCAAAACAAAAGCTAGAGAAAGACTATGAACCAGAAAAAATACCAGAAATATATAGATTATTAGTTGAAAGAAATAGTGTAAGAATAAATCAAAATGCAAAAAATATTGAAAAAATTGCATTAGTTGATAAATATACAGTTGCTGAAAAAGTAAGAGAAATGTATAAAGTATTAGTAAAGCAAAAGAGATTTATTTTTAATAAATTATTTGCAATTAATAAAAAAGAAAAACAGGAAGTTGTAACAGCCTTTAGTGGACTTCTTGAAATGTCAAGAAGAAATAAAGTTGAAACTAGCCAAGAAAAATTATTTGGAGATATTGTAGTAGAACAGAAAAAAAGTGAAGAAGTGTCTTAAAAAGGTGCTTCTTTTAAAGTGTACAAAATTAAAATAAATATATGAAAAAAGTTTAAATAAGAAGAAAATGGAAAAACTAATATAAACTATGAATGTAATAGCAAAGAAGGTGATATATTGTTTTTTCTTTTGATTTTAATAATAATAATTTTAATGATAATAACAATAAAAATAAAAATTAAATTAAAAGATTTTGAATTTAGTTCACAAAACAAAGAACATTTAAATAAAAATTATAAAATAGAAATGATTATATATACATTTAATTTTATACCAATTTCAAAATTAAAAATAACAAATAAAAAGATTAATAAAGCATTGAGCAATGAAAAAATAAGGAAAGCAATAAATGAACAAAAAACAAAAATTATAGAGAACAGAAAAAATATAGATATAGAAGCTATCAAAGAAATTAAAAATATTAAAATGGAAATAGATGAAATGAATTTAAAGATTTCATTAGGAACAGAAGATGCAGCAATAACTGCATTTATAATACCAATTATAAGTACATTTATAGCAATATTTTTAAGTCAAAAAGTAAGAAAATATAATGATAACCAAAAATTTTCAATACAACCTGTATATATAAATCAAAATTTAATAAATATAAAGTTTTCAGGTATATTTCAAATAAAAATGATACATATTATAAATACAATATGTATAGTAAATAAAAAAAGGAAAGGTGATAAAAATGAGCGAACATCCCATAGAAGGTCTTATGACTACGGCTATGAATAGTATTCAAGACATGATAGATGTAAATACTATAATAGGAGAGCCAATTGAAACTTCGAATAATATAGTTATAATACCAATATCAAAAGTATCATTTGGATTTGCAGCAGGAGGAAGTGAGTTTAAAGGAGAGACAATTGATGAATATAAAAAAGTAGAAAAAGAGGAACAAATTCAATATAGATTACCATTTGGCGGAGGTTCTGGTGCAGGTGTCACGATAAATCCGGTTGCGTTTTTAGTAATACAGTCAAATAATGTAAAATTGATGCCAGTAAATCATTCTTCAAGTGTTGATAAATTACTAGATTATGTTCCAGATTTAATTGAAAAGACTAATTGCATGATGAACAAAATTGTAAATAATAAAAAGGAAGAGACTGAAAGAATTTTGAAAGAAATGCAGAAAAGAAACAGTAATGAGAATAATAAAAAAGATAATGGTAAAATTGAAGGTAATAATATATCCCCAGAGGATGATTAAAATAAAAATGCGAATTAAGAAAATAAACTTGATTCGCATTTTTTACTTTGTCGAAAACTTCTATATATTCGACAAAACTTCTGTTTTTTTGCTATTGGAAAATACTGGAAAAAGAATTATAATACATAAGAAAAGTAAAAAAGAAGGCAAAAAAATTCTTTTTCAAATTAAATTACACAAGAGAAAGGAATGAAGAAAATGGAATCAAAATTTTATGAAGAGGACAAGCTATTAGTTTTTAAAATTACAGATGAAATTGATGACTGTAATGTACAAAAGATAAGGAGGAGAGCAGATTATGAAATTGAAAGATATATGCCTAGAAAAGTTATATTTGATTTTGATAGTGTTACTTTCATGGATAGTAGTGGAATAGGACTACTAATAGGAAGATACAAATTTACAAATATGCTTGGTGGAAAATTAGAAGTAGCAAACTTAACACAAAATGTAAGAAAAATATTTGAAATGAGCGGTATATTAAAATTAATACCTGTTACAGAAATATAAAAAGTTTGGCATAAAATAAAAATGACCAAGCTACCAAAATTATGAGGAGGACAAGCTATGAAAGAACAAATTGAAAATGAAATGAAACTAGAATTTGTGAGCAAAGGAAGTAATGAAGCATTTGCAAGAATAACAGTTGCAGCTTTTGCATCTCAACTAGACCCTACAATTGAAGAATTAGCAGATATAAAAACAGCAGTATCAGAAGCTGTTACAAACTGCATAATACATGCATATGAAAACAAAAAAGGAATTATCAAAATAAATGCACAACTAAAAGATAATCAAATAATAATTCAAATATCAGATAATGGAAAAGGAATAGAAAATGTAGATATTGCAAAAGAACCATTATACACAACTAAACCTAATCTAGAAAGGTCAGGTATGGGCTTTACAATAATGGAAAGCTTTATGGATAGCATGAAAGTAGAGTCAATAGTTGGGTTAGGAACAAAAGTAACTCTAGTGAAAACAATAAAAAAACAAGAAGAGCAAGAAGAAGAAACTTTAAGTAGTTTAACAAAAGAATAAGATCTTTTTTAATCTAAATAGACCGCCAAGCTATCTTTGGTAAAACTTTTATTTTATTCACCTTAACAGGATGAAAAAATAAAAGTGTTCCCAAACGCATGGCTACTCTACATTTTGAAAAAAAGATTTTAATTTAATAGAGGTATAATGTATGTATGAAAACGATATAAATTCAATAAAAAGAGCACAACAGCGGAGATAAGTTTGAAATGGAAAGACTTATTAAAGACAACAACGGACTTATTTGGAGCATTGTAAAAAGATTTATGAATAGAGGATATGAAGTAGAAGACTTATATCAAATAGGATGCATAGGATTTATAAAATCAATAAAAAGATTTGACACAAACTTTGAAGTAAAACTATCAACATATTCAGTACCATACATATTAGGAGAAATAAAAAGATTTATAAGAGATGATGGACCAATTAAAGTTAGCAGAAGCATAAAAGAATTAAATGTAAAAATAAATGAATTAAAAAAGCATCATTTAATAAAAACAGGCAAAGAGATTACTCTTGAAGAGATATGTAAAGAACTAAAAATAGAAAAAGAAGATGCAATAATAGCAATGGAATCTACAAATACAATAGAATCAATAGAGGGCGCTGCAAGTTCAGAAAATAAAGATGGAAAACAACTTACTATATTTGATAAAATTTCAACCGGAAAAAATGAGGAAGAAATTATTACTAATAAGATGGTTGTTAATCAATTAATAAATGAATTAGAAGATAGGGATAAGGAAATAATATTACTTAGATTTTTTAAAGAGAAAACTCAAACAGAAGTTGCAAAAATACTTGGTATTAGTCAGGTTCAAGTTTCGAGAATAGAGAGAAAAATCTTGAATAATATGAAGACAAAATTGACTTCAGCATGAGGGAGGAAAGAACTTTGAAAAAAATTTTAATTTATTTATTATCTTTTATTTTAATATGTTTTATAGTACCAGCAATTCTTACTAGGAGGACAGCTTCTACGGTATCCCAAGAAAATTCAAATTTAGAAAAGGGGCAAAGTACAGAAAGTACAGCTAAACAGGAGAATATACAAGCAGAAAAAACAAATTATGAATATGCTAAATATGGAACAATTACTTTGCTACATAAAGAAACAGGAGAAACTGAGCAAGTGAAGCTAGACGATTATTTGTGTAATGTTGTATCTGCTGAAATGCCTGCTAGTTATGAAATCGAAGCATTAAAGGCACAAGCGATTGTTGCGAGGACATATACTGTATATAAGGTATTAAATAAAAAACATAATAATGCAGATATATGTGATGATTCGACTTGTTGCCAAGCTTGGATTTCTAAAGATGATAGATTCGCAAAGTGGGAGGAAAGCCAAAGGGAAAGTAATTGGCAAAAAATATGTGAAGCTGTAAATAGTACAAAAGGTCAGATTATAACTTATGATAATCAACCAATTAATGCATTTTTTCACTCAAATAGTGGAGGAGTTACAGAACTTCCTGTTAATGTGTGGGGAGGGACTGGATATCCATATTTGCAAAGTGTAGAGACATCAGGTGAAGATGCATATACACAATATGCATCAGAAGTGACTTTCACACAAGAGGAATTATTAAATAAATTAAAAGAAAAATATGAGGATATATCAATAGATTTTTTAAATAATGATGAGATTAAAATTTTAGAATATACTGAAAGTACGAGAGTTAAAACAATTAAATTTGGAAATCATGAACTTTCAGGTGTTGAGGCAAGAACTTTGTTTGGTTTAAAATCTACAAATTTTGAAATTATAAGAGATGGTGATAATATAAAATTTTCTGTAAAAGGTTATGGACATGGGGTTGGAATGAGCCAAACTGGTGCTGATAGTATGGCAAAACAAGGAAGTACTGCAGAAGAGATTATTAAGCATTTTTATACTGGGGTGGAGATTAAAGATTTAAATTCTTTATAAGTTACCGTCGAAATTGTTTGTATATAAACGCTTTCTCAATATTAATGGCTTACTGCATAATTTAAGAAATTCTAGGCAATATTTTTGGCACCCTTTCTGTGCTCTTTCCTTTGAAAAGGAAAGCCACGAACATTTTCCAAAAATATTACAAAGAATTTCTAAAATTATTTCGTTCACACATTAATATTTAGAAAGCGTTTATATACAAGCAATTTCGACTAGTTTGGAATATAAAATCATTAATGTTTATATATTAAAATTTATTTAATGTATATTTCTATAAAATCCGGAAATAATTGTAATAGAAATAAATTTTAAGGAGGATTTTATGAGAAGAGATATGAGAAAGAAAAGTAACCAAGATGATGAGTTAAATATGAAAATTATAAAATATTCAGGAATAGGAATTGCTATTTTATCGGTAATTGTATTTGGTCTTTTAATATATAGCAAGAGTTTAAATGATGAAGTTAAAGAGGGAACTTTGACAGGTGAACAAGTAGCAAATATTTTAAATAATACAAAATCTTCAGAAAATACTGAAAGTGCTAGTACAGAAATTGGAAAGAGTGTAAATGAAGCGGAGACAGAATTAAACGAAAATAATACTGTTTCAAATAATACAACAAGTACAACAAGCTCGACTAATACTAATTCAAATACTAATGTTTTAACAACAAATAAAGTAACTTCAAATAATGAAACAAACCAAACTAATAGTAAAGTTGAAGAAAAAGAGACAACTGAAACAGAAGAAAAAACTGTTGAATTGAGTTTTGAAAAACCTGTAGAAGGAGATATTGTTAGAGATTTTGCTGTTGATAGTTTAATATATTCAGATACTTTACAAGAGTGGACAACTCATACAGGAATTGATATAAAGGCAGAAAAAACAACAGTAGTAAAAGCAGCTGAAGCTGGAACTGTAAAGAATATTAAAAATGATCCAAGATATGGCTTAACAATAATAATTGAGCATGCAAATGGATTCCAAACTGTTTATTCAAATTTATTAACTTCTGAATTTGTTGTTGAGGGTGAAAAAGTTGAAAAAGGACAGTCTCTTGGAACTGTAGGAAATACAGCAGCATTTGAAATTGCAGATGAACCTCATCTCCATTTTGAAATTTTGAAGGATTCTGTTCAAGTTGATCCTAATATATATTTAAAGTAATGAAACAGTGTAGTGCTGTTTCATTTTTTGTTTAAAATCACTTGACAACTAGACAACATATTGATAATATAAATAAAACAGAAAACCGAAGAAAGAGAAGGAAAAATGAAATCACTATATCCAAATATATATTTAAACAAAGTAGAAGAAATAACAATACAAACACTAATAAAAAATAAAATAAAACTACTAATATTAGACGTAGATAACACATTAATAGATTACTACAAAAATCTATCAGAAGAAGTAATAAACTGGGCAAAAGAAATGAAAGGTCAAGGAATAAAACTATACATATTATCAAACACAAACAATGAAGAAAAAGTAAAAAAAGTAGCCCAAAAGCTAGATATACCATACAAATACTTTGCAATGAAACCACTAAAAAGAGGCTTCAAATATATACAAAAAGAAACAAACATAAAACCAGAAAACATAGCAGTTGTAGGAGACCAAATATTCACAGATGTATTAGGCGGAAACAGAAGCAAAATGTTTACAATATTAGTAGAACCAATAGACAGTAAAAAAGATTATTGGTACACAGCATGGAAAAGACCAATAGAAAACAAAATAAAAAATAAGTATAAAACAAAAGAGGAGAAAAATAACAATGTATATTAATGAAACACATATATTATATTACGCAATTGTTGCAATACTAGGACTTTTTGTCGGAATGTTTGTAGACTGGATGAACAAAAGACTACCTGATTACAAAAAAGTATTTTCAAAAGAAATATTCACAGAATATTTTGCAGAATTCAAACCAAATTACATATTAATGCTAATAACATCAGCAATTTATGTAGCATTATTATATTTTTATGGAATAAAAGATACATTCATAGCAAATTTAGATTTAATAAAATTTATGATATTAACACCAATGCTATTATCAGCATTTGTAATAGATTATAGACTACAAATAATTCCAAACAGACTAAATTTAACAATGTTTGAAATAGGACTAGTAATAGCATTTTTATATGGGCTATCAGATGTAGCAATAACAATAAACATGGCACTTGGAATGTTAGCAGGAGGAGGAATATTCCTACTAATTACACTAATCGGACGGAGCAATATATGGAAAAGAAGCCATGGGATTTGGTGATGTAAAACTAATGGGAGCATTAGGGCTATATTTTGGGTTATCAAACATAATTGTTATAACATTATTATCATTTTTAATAGGAGCAATATTAAGTATAATATTACTAGCAACAAAAATTAAAAAAATGGATGAATACATACCATTTGGACCATTTATAGTACTTGGAACATTTATAAGCATATATGTACCATTTGAGGTAATAAAAAATGTATTATTAGAATTTTTTACATTAGGATTATACAGGGGGTAGAAGTCAGAGGTAAGAGGTTAGAGGTCAGAGGTCAGAGGTTAGAAGTTAGAATGTTTTACAATGTTCTACTTCACTAACCTCCATTTCACCAACCTCTCAATAAGGGGGAGTTTTAAATGAATTCAAAACTACAATGGTTACGAAATAAAATGTCAGGTTTGAATTTGCAAGGAATAATAATATCAAATCCAATAAATATAAAATACTTAACAAATATAGATGCAGAAGGAACTTTAATAATTACACCAAAAGAGAATATATATATAACAGATGGTAGATATATAGAACATGTTCATAGTATATTAACACTATTTGATGAAATAATAGTATATGATGTAAATGACGTATCAAGAGATGATTATGAAAACTTCTTTATGTTTTGCGAAAATGTTGGATTTGAAGAACATTACATATTTTATGCAACTTATAAAGAATATATTAGAAAATATAAAATAAACAATTTTGTTGAAACAGAATATATAATAGAAAAGCAAAGAATGATAAAGGATGAAGAAGAATTAAGGAATATAATAAAAGCATGTAATATAACAGATGAATGTTATAAATACATTTTAAGTTATATAAAACCAGGAATGACAGAAAAACAAATAGCAAAAGAAATTGAAGATTACTATTGTGAAAGAACAGATGGATTATCCTTTGACACAATAGTAGCATCTGGAGAAAACACTTCAAAACCACATGCAGTACCAACAGACAGAAAAATACAAGAAAAAGATATTATAACAATAGACATGGGATGTAAAGTAAATGGATATTGTTCAGATATGACAAGAACCTTTTTTGTAGGCGAGCCAACAGAAGAAATGAAAAAAGTGTATGATTTAGTTTTAAATAATCAAAAATTTGCACTTGAACAATATAAAGATGGAGCAAGTACAAGACAAATTACAAAAATGATAGAAAATGACTTTAAATTAAATGGATATGATTTAATTCATAGTTTAGGACATGGGGTAGGATTAGAAATTCATGAG
Source organism: uncultured Clostridium sp. (assembly GCA_945877035.1). Classification (GTDB taxonomy): domain Bacteria; phylum Bacillota; class Clostridia; order TANB77; family CAG-508; genus CAG-269. Next base: position 49,246 of record CAMCQH010000011.1, read on the forward strand.
CCACCATATATAAGTTATAGAAATGACACTTCTTTAAGAGAAAATATGGTAGTTACAGATGAGCCAGGCATTTATATTCCAGGAAAATTTGGAATAAGAATTGAAGATACAGTTCAAATCACAAAATTTGGATGTGTAAGTCTAACAAATTCGGATAAAAATTGTATTATAATTTAGAGGTTGGAAGTTAGATGTTAGAGAAATACCTCTTTAAAATTCTTATAAGTATAGGGGTTGATTTTTACCTAAATTTGTAGTAAAATGATAAAAGTTAAAAATAAGATTTAGAGGTTAGAGGTTTGGGGTTAGAAGTTCAAATATTTAATATCCACTTCACCAACCTCCATTTCACTAACCTCCAAAAGTGAAAGGAGAAATAAAAATGGCAGGAGTATATTCAGCAGGAGATTTTAGAAATGGAACAACATTCGAAATGGAAGGAAATGTATTTAGAGTAGTAGAATTCCAACATGTAAAACCAGGAAAGGGATCAGCATTTGTAAGAACAAAATTAAAAAATGTAATAACAGGAGCAACATTAGAAAAAACATTTAACCCATCAGATAAATTTCCAGGAGCAGAAATTGAAAGAAAAACAATGCAATATTTATATGAAGATGGAGATTTATACTATTTTATGGACAATGAAACATATGACCAAATGCCTTTAAACAAAGAAACATTAGGAGATTGTTTAAAATATTTAAAAGAAAACATGGAAGTTACAATTCTTTCATACAAAGGAAATGTATTTGCAGTTGAACCACCAATATTTGTTGAGTTAGAAGTTACATATACAGAACCAGGATTTGCTGGAAACACAACAACAACTTCAGGAAAACCAGCAACATTAGAAACAGGTTTAGAATTACAAGTTCCAATGTTTGTTAATATAGGTGATGTACTAAGAATAGACACAAGAACATGTGAATACATGGAAAGAGTATAGATAATTAAAAAGAAAGTGAGATTAAGTAATGAGTGAATCAAATCTTAATGAACAAATTGAAAAGATTCTAAAAGAAATTAAAGAGTTAAAAGAAAATCAAAAAGCAATGAATGAAAAAATGACAAAAATGCAACAAGTAATTGACCATATAGAAAGCGACATATATTTAGATGAATTTTGCGACTGTGAAGATGATTGTGATTTTGAAATTGTTTGTCCATATTGCGAATATGAATTTCTTATAAATCCAGAAGAACATAAATACGAAGTTGAATGTCCAGAATGTAAAAATGTAATTGAATTAGACTGGACAGGAGATTTTAATGAAGAAGACAAATGCCCAGGACATTGTCACGGATGTTCTGGTTGCGAAGATTCTGATGAAGATGAAGATATGTAAAAAATAGGGATTATGGGCCAGGCCTCCAAATCCCTATTTTTAAAAATATTCTATAGGATTTACATATTTATCATCGATTCTAAAACCGCAAATGCAGATGACAACCGAGTTGTAGCACCGGTTAGTAGGCTTTCCAGAATTATCAGAATAAGGATTACCAAGAACACCATAAACATATTTAGGACCAACATAACCAATAACCTGTCCTTCCTCTACAAAATCACCAACAGACACTATAAAATTAGGGGAAACATGACAATAAGTAACTTTATAATTATCAAAAGAAAGAGTAATTGTATAACCACCAGCACCCAAAAAAGAACAAAAAGTAATTTCACCATCAGAAATAGCAATCAATTTAGTACCTTCTGGTGCAGGAATATCAACACCATAATGAAAACTAGAAGCTCCGCTTGTTGGGGCAGTTCTTTTACCAAAATTAGAACTAATACTTGTATAACCAGGAATAGGCCAGACAAAACCATTAGGATTAAAATCAATAATTTCTTTATTTGGGGAATTAGAAAGATTAAAATTACCACTTTGAATTATAGGAATAAAAAATATAGATATAAAAATCGAAAATAAAATAATGATAAATATTAATTTTTGAAATAAATTTTGTATAAATATCACACTCCTTAAAATGATGTAGTATAGTTATAACACGGTTTTTAAGAGAATACAATAGCTTTTTGAAAAATAGTTAAAAAATATTCAAAAAATAATTTGAAAAATTTATGCTACAGCCTTGTCAAAAATAAAAAACTGTGGTAATATAATAAATGTCTTTAGAAAGAAAAGATATTTTAGATAGGGGTATAGTGTCAATGGTAGCACATCGGTCTCCAAAACCGCCTGTGAGGGTTCGA